>DLIO01000119.1 GCA_002483765.1 Lentisphaeria bacterium UBA7640
CACAAAATGCAGAAGAGCCAATAAAGCTCGCTCGGCGGCTCACACTACTACCTGCATTAACAACATGAAACAATCGTTGACCAGTATCTTACAGTATGCTGACGATCAGAAAGGATGGATACCTAAATTTAATACACCTAGTAACTTGCAGCATTGCCGACTGTGGAGTGAGGTATTAATGAACGGCGGCTGGATGAACAGAAAACCGATGGGTAATGTCGTTGCAGCTCTGGGACACCCAGCTTGGTACAACCCAGACAACCGTTGCCCACTAGAATATAAGCCCACAACGGGCAATCTCTCAAACAATATTTCCTTTGGCATGATTTCAGTAAATAATGGTACAACCGGGCAAGCACATAATTTACACTTATCCAAAATTAAACAATCCTCTCAATTCGCTATTATCGGGGATTCAATAATAACCGGCACCAAAGAACAACGTTACTGTATCGTTCCGGCATGGACATCTAATTTCATGACACGTCATAATGGAAAAGGAAACCTAGGATTCATCGATGGGCATGTAACTGGAGTCCGCCGTGATGAAATTCACGAATATGCTGATATCTGTGGAGATGACAATAGCGATCCGTATTCGCGCAATGCCCTTAAACCTGAATACGTAATAACAAATTATTAAAGGACAAATAATGACTAAAATTACATTCCTGTTGCTAATAGTTATGCACTTCTCGCTTGCGGCAGAAAATCTCAGCCTCAACGCCCGCACTCTAGCCTCTTCATTTAAAGGAGATCATGGTCGAACGGTCAAAACCAATTTTTATCATACCAACATTAATGACGGCAAACTAGAAACTATATGGCGTCCAATGGATACTAGCAACCGGCATTGGTTAGAATTCACTTGGCGTTATCCCGTCCGCATTGATAAAATAAAGGTTCACGGTAAAGGCTATTCTAAGTACGAAACGAGTTACTGGAATGGCAAGGACTGGCTAAAAACCCCATCGTCTGAGGTCTATACTTCCCGACTACGAATTGATTTTACGGCCAAAACCAATGAGCTAAAAATCGCTGAAGTAGAAGTTACAGGGCCAGAACAACCACTAACACCAACAAAATTTCCGGCAGCAAATGCATTTGCCGATACACCTCCAGTAAAGATTATGGGAGTGACAATCAACGAGTCTACTATTAAGCTCAGCGTAGATAATGCCCAAAACTTGAAAGGCACTTTGCTACTTGATCTAGTAAACTCAGCCACCCTAAATTTTTGGCTTGGGGATTTCGAAGTCGCCGCCGCTGCCGCCACCTTACCGTCAGGTAATAGTGAGATAACTTTTGAACTGATCATCCCTGAATTTGCTCCAACAGGCAAAATACCGTTGCATCTACGTCTATTGAGTGCCGACGGTAAAAACTTCATCCATCTAACTGACCAGCACAATAAGGAATTGGTACAGATTGGCGAGCTTGAGGTTCAGACAAAACAACAAATCGCAGATATTAACTTTACAAATGCTTCCATAGGAACACTACGCGACCAGTTAGGATTTCGTATCAACGACCAATTTCATCTACCTTTCTTCTTTCGTTACATGAGAAGCGTGACTTATGAGGCCATGTTTAACACCGCCTCTTCTGGGATTGATATTCAATATTTATTAATGTATAACCGAGTGCTCGGTCTGGAGAAACAGTGGCAGACTTATTTCGATAGATTCGATGAAAATATCCGAGCTTTGCTGAGCGTCAATCCTAATTGTCATATTATCGCAGCTATGGACCTGCGTCCAAACCCGAGCTGGCTCAAAGCTAATCACAAAGAATTGATGCTGGATGCGTTCGGTCGAAAGCCGAGTAATATTAAGGGAGAACCTGGGATGGTCAGTTTCGGTTCTTCGGTATATATGCAAGACTGCAAGAAATTTATTAATCATTTTTTTGAGTTCATTAAGGATAAAGAGTATGTAAACAGAATCATCGGTTACATGCCCAATGTTTGTACACAACTTGACAGCCATATCGGCGGTATTGATGCCAATATGATGATCAATGATCGTAATAAACTAACCTATGGTGACTGGCATCCCGGAGCTATCGCCAAGTTTCGTGACTGGCTTAAGACAAAGTATGATAACAATATTGAGTTATTGCGTCAGGCTTGGTGTCGTAGCGACGTTACCTTTGAGAACGCCATGCCGACCCAACGGGAATTGTGGGCTATGAATGCAGATGGCGGCGTTTTCCGCGATCCAAAAGAACACCGAGCTGCCATCGACTATATTGAGTTTTTTCCATCGTTGCTAGGGAATTTCAACATTGAACTGGCTGGACACATTAAGCAAAGGGCCGGGCGTAACGTCTTGACGTTGATACACTATGGAGCGGTTTTTGCAACTCTACGCGCTGCTCAACCGAGTGGATCACGGCTACACGTCCAAAATTATGACCTCGCCAACTTACTGCGCAGTGACAATATAGATATGTATGTTTATGCTCCTAATTATCACAGCCGGCAAGCTGGCGATCCTTATTTTATGTATTTACCGCTTGACTCAATCTCATTGCATAATCGACTAGGAATGGCTGACAACGACGCACGCACATTCAGTGCTTCTGGGTTGTTTCACGGCAAACACCGAGGTCTGGCTGAAACTGATTCAGTACTGAAACGCGACATTGCTTTCCACGTCATAAAAAATGGCGGCGCTTGGCTTTCAGACATGGGCAATCGTCCCAACACCCTCTGGAGTGACGGTGACAGTCCATGGTTTGGGCGCAAAGAAGTAGTCAATATAATCGATACTACCCTTAATGCCATGCAATCCCAAAAGGAGTACAAACGCGAATCCGCATCAGAAATTGCGGTCTTTGTCAGCCTAAACACTCCACGCTATGAAGACCCTATCCTCGCGGTACCAGTTTATTACAACTTGATTTACCGTATGTACTGGCGAGAACTCCAGTTGATCGGAGCTCCTTATGATGTTTATCTTACCAGCGACCTGAATAACCCCAAGCTAAAGAAAGATTATAAACTTTATATTTTTCTTAATTCTTTCTACTTATCGCCATCAGAACGGACAGCCATCGAACAACTAAAAAACAACAATAAAACGCTCATGTGGTTTTATGCTCCCGGCTATATTGATGACGCTAAAGGATTGTCATTACAGAGCATGAAAGATGTAACTGGCATTGACATCGCCATTAAGCCCGGCCGAGAAGTTCCGCAACTAAAAATCAATAAGACGCGCCATCCACTTAATGGTAGAACTTATGCGGCTCCAACCTACAGCGATCAACACTGGAGTCGGATGCATCCAGGTGAAATCGCTCCGCTCTTTTATGTAAATGACCCAAAAGTGGACAAGCTAGGCGTTTACGATGATGGAAAGACTGCAATGGCCGTACGCGATTTCGGCTCTTGGCGTAGCATTTATACCGCTGTGCCATTTCTCGACACGAAAGCGTTACGAGAAATTGCTAGGGAAGCCGGAGTGAATATTTACACAAACGAAAATATCTTTATGACAGCAGACAACCGCTTTATAATGTTCTCTAATGGCTATAATAAAGAACGCAATTTGACCATTAAAATACCGCGTCCAGCCAAGGTAGTCGATGCCGTTACCGGCGAAATTTTATGTGAAAAAGCTAGTACATTCAAATTAAAACTAGCTGCTCCACAAACTAGAATTATCCGGTTAGACTGAAAAGATGATTTTAAAAGTTTATAATTAAAGTCGTTTTTCAAAGTAAGGTAGAGAATTTATTGAAAACTCAAACTAAAAGAGAGGACAATAAACAATCTACCCAATTTATATTTTGACATCCACAGCCGTCTTTTCCAATTGCCTAAAATCGTCTGCTGTATCATTGACAGGAACCTTGCGTCGCCCCCATGGTTCATGTTTTGATAGTTATACGCGACATATTGTCAAACAATAAATTACATCAGCAAGAAAAAAATATTTATCCCCGAAGGATCACTAATTAAGATTGATATCTAAAATTATTTTGACTTCCTAGCTGATTGCCTTACCCACATATCATATGCTGTTATAGGTTATTTTATCACATTAAAGTATAGTTTCATCTCTAAACAAAGGAATCATTATGAATGCCACTAAAAAAGTTGGATTAATTGGAGTCGGAGGTCGTGGACGCCTCGGCTGGCAAGCACACAAGCCTGAGGAAGGTTGGGAAATCATTGCAGGAGCAGATCCCAATCCAGAAGCAGAAAATTACTTTAAAGAAAATATGCCATCTGCAAAAATGACTTTCTCCGCAGATTATCGCGATGTACTGAAAAACCCAGATATCGAAGTGGTCTTTATCTGCTCTCCTGATTATCTGCATGAAGAACATGGCATAGCTGCTCTCGAAGCGGGCAAACACGTCTATCTCGAAAAACCGATGGCGATCAGTATTGAGGGTTGTGATCGTTTGCTCAATGCGGCCATGATGAGTGGTAAAAAGCTTTTCCTTGGACATAACATGCGTCATTTTTCATCGATTCTTAAAATGAAAGAGATCATCGATTCCGGTATGATCGGCGAAATCAAGTCTGGTTGGTGTCGTCATTTCATCAATTACGGCGGTGACGCATATTTCCGTGACTGGCATTCAGAACAACAATATACCAATGGGTTGCTACTCCAAAAAGGAGCGCATGACATTGATGTTATGCATTGGCTTATGGGCGGCTATACTAAATCTGTGGTCGGTATGGGAATGTTGTCGATTTACGATAAGTGCGAGCGCCGTTCTCCTGACACCAAAGGCAACGCGCAATGTGATCCCAATCACTGGCCACCACTTGAGCAAACCGGGTTTTCGCCGGTAATTGATGTCGAAGATCACAATATGATTATGATGCAGCTTGATAACGGTACTCAGGCCAGTTATACCCAATCCCACTACGCGCCAGATTCAGAGCGCAATTACACCTTTATCGGAACCCACGGGCGGGTGGAAAATGTCGGTGATATGAAAGAATGTGAAATTCATGTCTGGAACCAACGCGGTCCACGTGAAACGCCAGACGTGATTTATAAATTGAAAGAATCGAGCGGTGGTCACGGTGGTTCTGACCCGGGCATTGTACAGAATTTTCTCGATTTCGTCCGCTACAATAAAAAAACCAGGACTTCTCCAATTGCCGCACGTAATGCGGTTGCGGTTGGAGTGATGGGACATTATTCTATGCGTAACGGTTGCAATCGTTGCGATATTCCTCAGCTTCCGCGAAACGTTATCGACTATTTTGAAAACGGACAGGTCAGCAAAAAATGATTTTTCCTGAATTTTCGAATAATTGTCTTGTTTAGAGTCTTATGCTATTGCTGGTTGTTCAGTTTTGGATGAAGTTTTTATTTTGTTCCATGAATATGGCTAAGATTAGAATATTCCATAGGATGTAACTGTGGTCGCGGCGCGAAGATTGGTGTTCTTGCCAGAGTTTTTCAAACGTGGTGGCATTGATCCAGCCGTCTGGAAATAACGGTGAATTTTGAATGGTTTCACGCCATGGGTTTTCCCAGGCACCACGTGATAGGTTGGCGAGCGGAACGCCAAAACCGCGTTTGCGTCCGTTGATAATTTCTTTTGGTAACAAATCGGCAAAAGCCGCTTTTAGAATGTGTTTCCGTGAACGCCCACACTGTTTAAATTTCAGGGGCAATGACGCGGCAAATTCAACTAATTCATGATCTAGAAATGGACTGCGCACTTCAAGCGAAGTTGCCATTGAGGCGATGTCCACTTTCGGCAGGATATCACCCGGTAGATAGGTGTGAAAATCCATTTCCATCGCTAATTCTGCCGGATTGGTGGCGGTCAATACAACCGGGCAAAATATATCGGCAAAATTATGTTCTGTAAAGTCGCGTAGCCGTTCTCCTGTTAATGACGTTTTCAATGAAGATGGACAGCGGTCAATCATGGTTGCATAGCGATTGTCGGGCGAAGCTCCGAGGACGCGGCAAAGACGGCGCAAGCGGCCACTGTGGGTTCGTTCCCCTGAGTCTGGGAACAGTGTTCCAATAATAGGAAAAACACCGCGTAAGAGATTAAAGCGCCTTGCGTAGTTCATGATTAAATATCGTTCATAGCCCGCGAAAATTTCATCTGCACCGTCGCCGCTTAGAACCATGGTAGCGTATTCACGCGCAAAAGCACACAGTAGATAGGTCGGAAGCATTGAGGCGTCGGCAAAGGGTTCGCCAAAGTGGCGAACCAATTTGGGAATCAATTCGAAATCGTCGACTTTGATGTTTTTAACAAAATGCTGAAGCTTACCACCGGTTTGGCGATTGATCTGGTCAGCCATCAATTTGGCTCCAGAGCGTTCATCATAGGCTGGATCGTCAAAGCCAATGGTAAATGCTGGAGTAACGGCTGGAGCGCGCATCTGGGTCATCAACGCGGCCACGATTGCCGAATCCAATCCGCCAGACAAAAAGACTCCGAACGGCACTTCAGACATTAAACGTTTTTGAACTGCGGCAGTTACTAGTTCGCGAGTTTTTTTAACCGCATCATTGAAGCCGATCTCGGATTTTTTTTGATAATTCGGTTGCCACCAGCGTTTAATATTGCAATCTGGATTTTTAGCGTCAAAAATCATCATTGAGCCCGGCGGCAGTTTGTGAATATCACGGTAAATGCTACGCGGTGAAGGGATGTATTGCAGCGAAAGAAAATCGATAACGGCTTTTGAATCGATAGCGGTGGGAAAAGCAGGATGACAGCGCAAGCCTTGAAATTCACTGGCAAAAACCAATTCTGCTCCGTTTTTAAAATAGAGTAAGGGTTTCTGCCCAGAACGGTCACGCGCCAACAATAATATCTGTTTTGAGCTGTCCCACAGCGCAAATGCAAACATGCCGTGAAGCATGTTTAAAAAATCGCTACCATACTCCTCATACAAATGTACGATAACTTCGGCGTCGGATGCTGTTCTGAAAAGATGACCGCGTTGTTCAAGGTTACTGCGCAAGAGCTGATGATTGTAGATTTCACCGTTGAAAACGAGTTGAACACGATGATCTTCATTGCTCAGCGGCTGCGCCCCACCGGTTAAGTCGATGATTGACAAACGGCGATGCGCCAGTATTGCGTTTTGATCCGACCATAATCCTGAACCATCTGGACCGCGGTGTCGCATGGCGTTACTCATACGCTCCGCAATGATACGCGATTCATCGATGTCTTTAAAATTTATGATTCCGGCGATTGAACACATTCAGTTATTTTCCCCATAAAATTATCATATTACAGTAACGGCAACTCGATTTTTTTCAATTCTGTACTGTAATTTACATTGATATAATGTTTCATAGAATTATTGTATTACGGTATTTTACTCGTTTCAGTTGAAACCTTAAATTCCGCTTGTCGCTTTTTGGTATATTTTATTTTTCGTTTTTCGCACGATGCACGCATCGCACTTCAAAAAGAGATACAAAATCTACTCAAAAATCCACGATGCGTTTCTTTAAGTTTTCGTCCTCAACGAGTAGAAGGTGATGAATAGTGATTATCATCCCTAAATCCTATCAAAATAAAAGAGGTTATAAAATATGGAACTGGAACTAAAATCAAAATTAGCGAAAATACTAAAGAAACATGGCCGACTGGCAATTGCGTTTTCCGGAGGCGTCGACAGCACATTGCTGGCTGCTGCTGCTGCTGACGTTTTGGGGCGTAAAAATGTTTTATTAGTAAATATTGAATCGCCGTTTGGCGTGGAGCATGATGTCGATATGGTGTTGGATTGGGCGGTTGCTTCCGGTTTGCCGTTACGCCGTTTAACGATGGACCCGCTGACTTCTGAAGCCATTGCCAACAATTCGCCAGAACGTTGTTATCACTGCAAAAAATTGTTAATGGGTGCGATTTGTGAAACTGCGGCGGAATATGGTTTCGAGGTTGTAGCGGATGGATTCAATGTTTATGACATTTCAGACTACCGGCCAGGTGCTCGGGCCGCTGATGAATTAGGGATTGTCCATCCATTTCTGGAGGCGGGCATGGATAAAGAACATATTCGCTGCTTAAGCCGACATTACGGTTTATCAAACTGGTCGGCACCAGCCGATGCTTGTTTAGCCTCACGCATACCGTATGAAACTAGAATCACAGCAGAATTATTGGAAAGGGTAAGGGTAGCTGAAGCTGGGCTTCGGAAATTAGGATTCAGTGGTTGTCGGGTACGTTGTCATGGCGCACGCGCCGACATTGAACTTCAAGAATCTGATTTTGTTAAATTACCAGAATTGCGTCAAGAAATTACGCGAGTGATTTTAGCGGCTGGATTTGAAAAAGTATTCATTGATCTCCAAGGTTATCGCCGGGGAACTTTGAACGAAGGTTTAGCTGAAGCAAAAAATCGGTAGAATAAATCAGACAACTGATATTGAATATGTGCAGACGAAATAATGCAACCCACGTTCTGAATTAGCGCGCGAATTAGAGGCAGTAATTATGAAGAGGCTAAGAGTAATTGTGAAAAACACAAAAAAGAGAAATGGAGGATTTTTAACCAATACACGCCATGCGGCATGATGAGTACAAATGGACACGGGGAAAGAAGTTAGAATGTAGGAAATAGGAGTTAGAATGGGAAAAGAGAGAATGCGGGCGCCACGGTCATTCGACATGGTTCAGTATCCGCACTCCATAGCCTTGGAGAAGAAGTTAGAATGTAGGAAATAGAAGTAAGGCTTAATCAATCCGAAAATTTCCTTTTTCCCCTTAAATAAACTTTTTCTCCGAGTCCCCGCGTCGCTGTGTTAATTCTTCTCCCAACTCCCCAACTAACCAACTCTCTGTGGGCTTTGCGCCTTATTTGTGGCCTTTGTGGTTAAATCCCGTTCCCGTTTCTTTTTCCGCAACTTTCAAGTTTTTCATGGTTAAAATTCTTTGTTTTACTTTGTATTTTACGAAATACCAGCTAAAATCATAGGTAATTAATTTGAAATTTAAGTATTGCCACCATAAAATCATAAACTGAGATTGTAATGAAGATTCAAACTAAATTGACTGGATTTCTGGTGATTATGTTGGCGATTTTTTCGTATCTGCTAATTTGGCTGAGCACTTATTCGTATCGTCAGGAGTTGTCGCGCCTTAATCAAGCAGTCGCCCGTGAACAAATCCGCAACATGCTAATAAATTTGGTTAGTCAATCTGCCAACACAGATGATACCAAAGCTCACCAACAAGCCATCGCTACGATACAACAACAATACCAAACCCATGCTAAATCATATCCGGTGATTATTGATAAATATGGACGTTGGCTAGCTCATCCAACACTGAACGGTGCCAGGATTCAACGCAGTATTACTGATATCAGCAGTTTTTTTCACAAGGGCAGTGGACAGTTCCGACTCGATGTCGGTAATTCAACTCGGACTATTCATTACGGAGTTTTTAAACCCCACAATTGGTTGGTCGGCTGGTCGACACCTGGTGTCGGGACTTTTATGGACAGCCTAATTCCTGACGCAAATTATCGGTTAGCGGTTGCTGTGTTGTGTGGCGTGGCAATTGCGGCAGGTTGTTTGTTTTGGCTACTACAAAAAGCACTGTCCCCGTTAAATTTACTGGTCAATTCCGCTACTGATATGGCCGCGGGCCGTTTCTCTGAAGTTGAGTCGATCAAAAAATATCCCAACGACGAAATCGGTATTTTGGCGCGTTCCTTTGATGATATGTCAAATAAGATCCGCAACTCGTTAAATGAGCTCCAAAATGAGATTCAAGTACGTCGCAAGCGCGAACACGAATTCCGTGAGTTACTAGAAAACTCGCCACTGCCGATTTTGATTATCAGAGCCGATCAAGAGTTCACTACAAACGATATGTTTAAACAATTATTTGGCTGGAGTTCACGTGAAATCGACGATTTAGACAAATGGTTTGCTCGTATTATCCCGAATGATAAAAATTATACAAAAAACTATCGAAATATTTGTCACATGATCAAGGCGAGCCAACATTCCGCTCATATTATCATACCGGTACGCAGTCGCGGTGGCCGTAAACTTGATATTGAGATTCGACAAAAATTGATTGCCGAAAATAATTTATTAATGTTCAACGATCTCACAGAACGCAAAACTGCAGAACGTAAATTTCGCGACACTTGGAGTTATCTCAATCTGTTATTCAACTCCATGCGACTATTAATTATCGCGGTAAATAAGAATGGCACCATCACCCAGTGGAATCATGCAACTGCCTCTTATAGCAAGATCAGTACCCGCCATGCTGTTGGCAGTAAATTATGGAAAATCGCCCCGTTTATGAAAACGTTCAGGGAAGATATTGAATCTGCTATTACCAGCGGAATGCCTCACGAATTGTATCGACAAGTTATAAGTTTCAACGAAGATAAATTTTTCAATATCTCAATAACCCCATTACTTAATGAAGAAAACCCCGGCGTGGTAATCATGCTGGAAGACGTCACGGAATTGATTCGGCAAGGTGAAGAGTTGATTCAAGCACAAAAAATGGAAACCGTCGGTTCTCTGACCGGAGGGCTGGCGCATGATTTCAATAACGTTCTGGGCGGTATTAAGGGCTCCTTGACTATGATTAATCATATTTTGAACCATTCTCCTGAAAACATCACAGAAATTAAAGAATTTATTGAATTATCTGACAAATCGGTTGTACGCGCCGCCAACATGGTCGAACAACTTTTGACCCTATCGCGCAAGAGCCAGTTGATAGTGAAACCGATTAATCTTAACGATGTGATTGAAAACGTGCTGACGATTTGTCGTGCAACTTTTGATAAAGCGGTCTCCATTGAATTTAACAAACCAGAACTCACTCCAATAGTTGAAGCCGACCATAACCAACTTGAGCAAGTTCTGTTAAACTTATTGATTAATGCTGAACACTCAATGACCATCATGCGGGCTAATAATGAACCTCACGGCGGGATTATTGAACTAAAAATGAACCGGATCAGATCAGAACATGTTCCGTCCTATTCTGGCTTCTATTGGGCATTATCAATCCACGATCACGGCGTCGGCATTCCTCAGGCTCTTCAACAAAAAATATTTGATCCATTTTTTACGACTAAAGAGAAAGGTAGCGGTTCTGGACTCGGTTTATCGATGGTTTATAATATTATCGCCCAACATAAAGGATTTGTCGAGGTGAAGTCTGATCCCGGACACGGTAGCGAATTTACGATTTATTTCCCAGAATCGATTGAACATCCCCAGCCAAGTGAGATTGATTCAACGATATCAGCAACTATTGCCGGTTCTGGCCAAATCCTAATCATTGACGATGAGGAAGCCATTCGTAAAACCGCCGCCGGTATATTAGAATCGCTAGGTTACGCAACCATTTCAGCTCACGATGGAAAAACTGGATACCGCATTTACCAGAAAAACGCTGAAGAAATTAGCGCGGTACTTTTGGATATGGTGATGCCAGGGATCTCCGGCAAAGAGGTTTTTATGAAACTAAAAAAGCTTAATCCCAAGGTCAAAGTTGTTTTATCGTCTGGTTTTTTTAACGATCAACGTGTAACTGAAGTCATGAATTCTGGTGCAGATGCTTTCTTGAAAAAACCTTACTCTGCTGCTGAACTGAGTTCAGTAATTCACATGGTATTGGAGAAAAAATCATGACTCGCACTTTTTATGACTTTCATACCCATAACCCTGAACCCGTTTCTGGAGTGGTAAAAATGGTCAATATTGAACCGGGTGCACCATCTCCAAAACACGACGGAATATTTTATTCGAGTGGCGTTCACCCGTGGCGAACGGCAGCAGCATTTAACCCCGCATTACTGCAAGAGATGTTGCCGCGACTAACTGCAATTGGCGAAACTGGTTTGGACCGTTTACGAGGCGCACCACTGCCAGAGCAGATTAAAATATTTGAACAACATTTAAAATATCAGATGCCATTAATCATTCACAATGTTCGCTGCACTGCTGAAATCCTCCACCGCTTACCCAATCCAGTACGTACTTTATGGCATAGAGCGCCGACCAAACCCTCAACTCTTCAGCAAATTATCGCGGCCGGTTCAACCGTGTCATTCGGGCAAAATGAATTGCGACACTTAGATCCAACTATTGTACCGTTAAACCGTTTGGGATTAGAAACTGATGATTTCGACATCCCGATCGATAAAGTTTATCAGGATGCCGCCGAATTGTGGCGGATTCCAATTGACCAGTTAACCCGACAACTCCAAATAAATTTCACAAACCTCTATCTATCCACTCTGTGACGAGTTTTAATTCTAAAATATTTTTTACTGATTATAATTTTGATTGTAATTTTTATACTTTGGTTGTATTTTATTGTTCAGGTCTCAAAAAAGATACCTGTTCGGTAGTTATGGTTTAACCGTAATGGTTGAATCACGTATTTGAACCAAATCTACAACGTTAAGGAGAGTACAAAATGAAAAGAACTCAAGTTTTCAAGTGTCCCGGAAGTGGGCTAGTGGTTGAAGTCATAACTGGAGATGATTGCTGTGACGACATCAAATGTTGCGGCAAACCAATGGAAGAAATGGTTGTCAATACCGTTGATGCAAGTAAAGAAAAGCATGTTCCAGTAAGCGAAAGCAAAGCTAATGGAATTAAAGTTAAAGTTGGTACAGATCCACATCCAATGACTGAAAAGCATTATATTGAATGGATTGAAGTAATCAATGGCCCATATGTCAACCGTAAATATCTCAATCCAAATGAAGCTCCTGAAGCAGAGTTTTATGTTCCAGCAACAGCTGGTTTAAAGCTACGCTCCTATTGCAACCTTCATGGTCTTTGGGAAAATAAATTATAACTGAGGTTAATTTATGTTAAGTAAAGAAATGGAAAAAGCGATTAGTGATCAAATTAATTTTGAGTACTTTTCTGCTTACCTTTATCTCGGGATGGCTGCCGGAATGGAAGAACTCGGCTATAGCGGTGCGGCACATTGGATGCGCACTCAGGCTAAAGAAGAGCTATTTCACGGTACCAAGTTATACGAGTATGTCGTTTCGCGTGACGGGAAAATCACTTTTGATGCAATCAAAAAAGTCAAGACTGAATATAAAACCGTTTTGGAAGCATTCGAATCGGCCTATGAACACGAAAAAGAGGTAACACAGCGTTTTTGTGAGTTGACTGATCTAGCATTATCAACAAAAGATCACGTTACCAATTCTGTTTTTCAGTGGTTTCTCACTGAACAAATTGAAGAGGAAGATAGCGTAAGAACAATTGCAGATCGTTTAAAACTTATCAAAAACATGCCCGATGCCCTGTATCAGCTCGATTCGGAATTGGCGGCACGTGTATTGCCTCCATCCGTAAATCTGCTAGATGCCTCTGGCAGCGGCGAATAAAAAAACACTTGTCATCTGACCAGAATAATTTTCCGGTCGGATGACATTTTAATTTAATCAGTAAAGAAAATGGAAACATGCAAGAATATCTAAAAGCACTCAAAATCTCTGAAAATGTTTATTGGGTTGGAGTAATCGATTGGAACATCCGCAATTTTCACGGCTACAGCACTGAACGTGGAACAACTTACAATGCATTTTTAGTGATCGATGAGAAAATCACTCTAATTGATACTGTAAAAGAGCCCTTTTACGATCAAATGATGGCACGTATAAGTTCCATTATCGATCCTTCTAAAATCGATTATATCGTTTCAAACCATGCAGAAATGGACCATTCCGGCGCCCTGCCCTTGGCCGTTCGCGATATAAAACCTGAAAAAATCTTTTCATCACAGATGGGCCAAAAAAACCTCAATGCACAGTTAGATATTGGCATGGAAATTACAGTCGTAAAAACTGGTGACAATGTTTCCATTGGGAAAAATGAACTCCATTTTATCCAAACTCCAATGCTTCATTGGCCCGACAGCATGGTGACTTATCTCAAAAATGAAAAAATCCTATTTAGTCAAGATGCTTTTGGTATGCACTTGGCTGGGGGTAAACTTTTTTATGATGAATATGATACATGGCTTTTAGATTGGGAACATGAAAAATATTTTGCCAATATTCTAATGACTTATTCTGGCAAAATTCTACAGTTATTGCAAGAACTCCCGGAAATGAATCTTGACATTGCCATGATTTGTCCAGATCACGGTCCATTGATACGCCACCAGGATGATATTTCGCGAGTTTTAAAACTTCATGAAAAATGGTCGTCGCAACGTCCAGAGAAACGTGTTTCGGTAATTTACGATACGATGTGGGAAGCCACCAGCCGTATGGCAGCTTCAATTGCGGACGGCGTCCGTAGCGTAGGCGTAGATGTCGAAGAGATCTGCATGACCTCCAGCGATCGCAGCCATGTTGCGACCATGATTTCCCGTTCAGGCGCAATCGCAGTCGGTAGTTCAACACTGAATAATAATCTGATGCCGTCAATGGCTGACGTACTGACCTACCTGCGCGGTTTGAAACCGCTTAATAAAATTGGATTCTCTTTTGGTTCATTCGGTTGGAGCGGGGAAGCAGTCAAACAGCTCAACGATTATCTTACAGAAATGAACGTGGAGATGATTAATCAAGGTTTACGTTTTAAGTATTCACCGACCGTGGAAGAACTGAAGCAATGCTTCGACGCGGGCGTTGAATTGGCCCAAAAACTGATCGATAAGATCGAAAAACAGGAGAAATGACCATGCAAAAATACGAATGTGATGTATGTGGTTACATTTACGATCCAGCCGCAGGTGATCCAGATAACGGCGTCAAGCCAGGAACTACATTTGAAGATGTTCCGAACGACTGGGTTTGCCCACTCTGTGGAGTTACTAAGGAAGATTTTTCACCAATTGATTAATCCTCATCCGCAGTAAGCGGGATCGTGTTTATAAAATAGCGCGCGCATTATGCGCGCGCTATTTCAATAATGTTTATAAGACAAAACAGCTGTACAAAAACAACACAGCGATCTGCATAATAGTTTGCAAGCCATTCTTTATAGTCGAGCAAATATTTTTTGACACATTAACAAGTCACAAATAAAAATATTGGCTAACAAATACAGACTGGCAAATTTTTAACTTTTATTTAAACTATTTTAATTGCCCCTAATTATTAAAGGTGCAGTTCTTTACTATATTATTAATTATATCCGAATTGTTTTTATTCCACATCACAAACATTGGGAATTATGCTGAAGTTGTGTATATTATGCGGATAAATTTACGAGGTTAATCGAAAATATGAAAATTACCGAAGATATCTTAAAAGCTTTACAAAACTGTGTTAACGGTGTCGGATCAGTGACTGAATTTTCGCAACAGTCCAATATCACAATTGATACTATTACTAAATACTTGAGTCGTCAAACACGTTTCATTAAACATGAGACGTGGATAAAACTTCAACCGTTGTTGCAACCTTACATGCCTAAAAACAGCAACTCTGGAACGATGCCCCGACGGAAAATCCCAGTAGCAACCAAACATCTCGAACTGAATTCCGATGAAAAAATTTTATTGGACGCATTTGCCGAATTATCTAAGGAAACTAGAGAGCAGAAGTTATTGGAAATCGTTGAACTCGCCAAGTTTGAAATTAAACAACAAAACGAAGGATCATAAAATGAATTCAATACTTAAGAAAACTGCAGTTATGGCGGTGTTACTACTTGCCTGTTGCCGTCTTACTGCTACTGACTTAAAAATAGCGGTCATCGATATGGATAAAGTTTTCCAAAATTATATCCGCACTAAAACCGTTGACTCCACTTTGAAACAGCAATCTGAAATTTATCGCTCGTGGTTAAAAAAACTTAACGACTCGATGATTAAATTGGATGAACAATTCAAGGTTTTACGCAATGACTCGCAAAACATTGCGTTATCTGAAACCGAGCGCGAAAGTAAACGTTTTGAAGCTCAAAAAAAATATCGCGAACTCCAAGAGAAAAAAGTTGAAATAGAACAATATTCACAAGAAAAAACTCGTCAACTCAAAGAACTTGAAACAAAAAAACGTGAAGAAATTTTAAAGGAGATCAATCAAGAGGTTAAACGTCGTGCCACCCTTGAGGGATACTCGCTGGTGCTTGATAGCTCTGGAAAAACATTGAACGCGATCCCATCGATCATTTACTTTAACAGCCAAATGGACATTACTGAACCCGTACTTCGCGATCTGAATCGCGGAATTTCAGGAAAATAACTATATATCACTATGAATTGCGGTAAAGGTATAACAACTCTTTACCCAATATAAAACAAAAAGGTTTTTACATGAAACAACTAACTGCTCGTGAAATCGCTGAAATGGTTAAGGCCGAAATTATCGGCGACGCTTCCCGGATTATTACAGGAATCAACTCGATAAAAGAGGCTAATGCCAATCAACTTTCGTTCGTCGGCAACGACCACTACCAAGCACAACTGACCGATTCTAAAGCAGGCATCATTTTAATCAGTAGCGGACTTGCCAACGAACCCGTTGGTGAAAAAACCTTTATTGTCTGTAAGGATGTTGATGCTGCTTTTGCTGAAATGGTTAAATATTTCGCACCTGAACCGCCACAATATCCTGAAGGTGTTCAGCCAGGCGCAGTAGTTGCGACAAGTGCTAAAATTGGAACTGGAGTTCATATTGGCTCCAACGCCGTCATTGGCGCAGATGTCGTGATCGGCGACAATACTATTATTGGAGCAGGATGCTTCGTCGGAGAAAAAACCACCATCGGTTCCGACTGCCTGATCGCTCCAAATGTTACTATTATGCACCACTGTAAACTTGGCAACAAAATTATTTTGCATCCTGGCGTAATTATCGGTGGCGATGGTTTCGGATTTCAGATGACTAAACAAGGGATCTTCAAAATTCCTCAAACCGGTATTGTTCAAATTGACGACAACGTTGAAATCGGCGCGAACAGCACGGTTGATCGCGCGCGTTTTGGGCGCACATGGATTAAACATGATGTAAAGATTGACAATATGGTCATGATTGCGCATAACGTCATTATCGGCGAGTATTCGGTATTGATTGCGCAGTGTGGCGTCGCTGGAAGTACGGAATTGGAACAAGGGGTGATTTTGGCGGCTCAGTCTGGAGTAAATGGACACATTACCGTGGGAGCTGGGACCAAACTCGCCGCCACCTCAGCGATCTCAAAAACATGTCCTCCAAATTCCGTATTACTGGGCTTACCAGCTGAGCCGCAACGCGAATTTCTAAAGCGCCACGCTATGCCACGCAAGTTTGAGCGGCTTAATAATAAAGTCAAAGAACTTGAAGCTCAATTAACAGAACTCAAGGCTGAACTGAAAAAGTGAAACACCGTTGCCTGATTGCTGTAACGGCTGGTTGGTTGCTCTTAATTACTAGCGCAATCCAGTCAGCCGAAATCGATCCAGATAGTTCTCCAGCCGATTCATTGAGACTTACAGCCATCAATGGCAATAGTAATGCGCAATTTAAGCTAGGCAACCAATATTACAAAGGTGAAGGCCGAGCACTAAATTATACTATTGCGGCACACTGGTTCCGCCGTGCTGCGCGTCAAAAACATCCAGGAGCGATGTTCAATCTCGCAATTTCTCATGAAATGGGATTAGGGGTCATCCGTAGCAAATACCACGCCTTCCAATACTACCGTCAAGCATCTGATGCAGGAATACGCGAAGCACGCTTCAATCTGGCATTGTGCTATATTTCCGGAATTGAACCAGAAAATCACGACGGCGACAAAACTCCCGCCATCCTTCCTGACCCCAAACAGGCCGTAGAGCTGTTAAGTTCATTAGCCCAAAGCGATTTTATTCCAGCTAAACGTGAGTTGGCCGGCATTTATCTTGACCGACCTAGTGATCAAAGGGATCCCAAAGAGACAAAACGAGCATTCCAGCTTCTTATGGAAGCGGCTGAAAGTGGTGACTGTGCTTCAATGCGCCGTTTGGCTGATTGTTATTATGGTGGCTGGGGTTGTGAACAAAATAATAAAAAAATGATCGAATGGTTAAAAAAAGCGACAATAAAAAATGACTCTGAAGCTGCTGCTAAGTTGGCATTCTGTTATGAATCAGGAACTGGCGTATTGCCCAATCCAGAAGAGTCATTCAAGTATTTTTCCGAAGCAGCTAAACTTGGTCAACCGATGGCTCAATATAAAATGGCAGAATATTGTGCCGCTGGACTCTACACAAAAACCGACATTCCGCAGTCCCTTGAATGGTTAAAAAAATCAGCCGGAGCGGGAAACCATTTTGCATTATTTAAGCTAGGAATCTACGCCGCGGAAGGCATTGGTATGGAACAGAATCCCAAAATGGCCGCTGAACTGTTTTATGAATCTGCAAAACTGGGCAATATACATGCCCAGTTTAACCTTGCAATTTATTTCCAAGAGGGGAAATATCTGCCAGCTGATCCCGGCGCAGCTTTTTACTGGTTTAAACGCGCCGCCGAGGCTGGCAATGACCGCGCCCAATTTCAATTAGCATTGTGCCATATGAACGGCAAAGGAACAAGCAAAAACGAAGACGAAGCTATTAATTGGCTAAAGAAATCAGCTCAAAACGGTAATCCCGAAGCCCAAAGACTACTTGCTCAAAACTAATACCGACCAATGACTTCAGACCGCTGATTTAAACGCCTATCCCTATTCAGTTACATTTTTTCAAGTCTTTTAGTTTCAAGGCTTCAGGTAATTGTTTGTAAAACGAATCAAGCGGATAACAACCGGAAATCATTCCCGCGCGCGGTGCATTGGTGCAATCCCCCAATGTGCGACAGATCAAGTTGCGCTGTAGCTTTTTGCCGGCCAAGATGTCATTACAAATTTCAGGGTAAGACAGAACCATTCTCCCGATTCCAGCAAAATCCATTTCGTTGTTCGAAACTGAATATTCAGCGGCATTCGGCAAATACTCTTGAAGGCAAGTCAGGCCAGAACCGACGATATTGATTTCAGGACAGAGTTCTTTAATCCGTTTGACAGCCAGGATATGTCGCGACACGTTATATAATGGGTTTTCTGGCATGAGATAACCATCGCTGACTGGGAAATAAGCAGGGCGTTGCATATGGACGTTATAATAAGGACTCCCAATCGTCGCACAAATTAATTTAACGCCATAACTCTGTAGAAGTTGAATAAATTCAACCGTATCTTTCAAATCGGGATCCATGTGCATCCCAGATTTGTCACCACCGAATGCATAAGGATATGCTTTAGAGTTATTCCATGCCATTGCTGTACCGATGCCATCTTCTCCTTTGACAAAAGGTAAAATATCAAACAGGCTTAGCCGAACAGAAAGGTGAAGGCCGGGGCATTGCTTCTGAATCCCATCCGCTATTTCACGAAAAAAGCGAGTTCTATTTTCAAACGAACCGCCATAACGACCAGGACGATCATAGGCAGTAAGGAACTCATGTCCGAGATATCCATGTGCATGCTTAATATCAACAAAATCAAAGCCCGACTTCTGAGTGATTTCTGCAGCAAGGATAAAGTGTTTAATTATATCACGAACCTCTTCGTCAGATACAACATCCGCGACACTATTGCCAAACTTTATATCGAGAAGCGGATGTGAATACGCAGTTTTTGCTTCGCGGACGTGCGCGTCGTTTGGGTATGAATAACGTCCAGAATGCGTGAGTTGGAGTCCGATCATAAGATCATCATCTGTACCAAATTTTACTCTATGGACTTCGCGCATCTCTTGGTGGAGCTGTTTGAGTGCGTCCAAAGTGTGATCTGACGCAATAAGTTGTCGCGGATTACTGCGTCCTGAATGCATAACCGCGGCAGCCTCGGTGCCATAGATCAACTTTGCCCCGCTTTCAGCGAAGCGTAACCATCTTCTACGGGTGAATTTGCTTGGAGTACCGTCAGGCATGCAATCCCAGCCTTCCATCGGCAGAATCGCCCAACGGTTGCCAATGGTTCGACCATAACAACTGATTTTTTGTGTGAGAGCAGCGGAACCGTCAATCGGAACTTCGTCTACCAAACCAATATTGATCGCCTCATCTGAAAGATAATTCCTGAAATCCGATACTGTTTTAAAGCTATTAATTTTACGATAATTTGCCATAAGTTTTACCTCTTAAAATCTTTTCCCTTTTTTGATATGAGTAATAATAATTTTACTATCTTCAAGAACCTCGTAGGTGTGTGGAAGAAGTGCGTCAAACTGGATTGCCATGCCATCTTTAAGCTCATGGCTTTCATTCGGCAAATCCAAACGAAGACAACCCTTTAATATCCAACAGACCTCATAATCGTCTCGATGCAGTTCAGGCCGCGATACTTTAGCCCCAGCTTTTGCAACAGTGTACATACAACGCATGTTTCCGTAGCCGATTCTCTGAAAATGAAAATCTCCTGACACATAATGTTCTTCTTCGATGATGTGCGAAGTGCGGTTTTCGGCCAATGACAATAAGTCGGACAAAGTCAATCCAAAAACGCGTGCGATACGGTATAATGTATTAACTTCCGCCACATGTTGATTACGTTCAAGTTTTGAGATAGCACTAGTAGAAACATTGCATTTTGTTGAGAGTTCAGCGATACTCATATTTTCACGCTTTCTCAATTCACGTAAAACACTGAAATCACAAATCTGTTCCTGACCCATTCTTAATCCTCTTTATAAATATCTCTGTTTTTATAATCCTTCCATACAGTTTCAAACCAACCTTCCGTTTCTGGAATAGGCCGGCAATTCTCCCATGAAATTTCAGGATAATTGTTTGCTCCATAACCACACAACATTATTTTTTTTCGAAATGCCGTTTCTTCCGCCATTATACGCCATTCTTCGCCAAGTCCTGGATAGAATTCGCTTCCGTTTTTAGAAAGCACGATAGAACCACCACGTGATCCTACATAGTCAATCTGCATCAAAATACATTCTAAATAAAAAATTTGCGCAGTGCAAAGTTGGCGGTTCCGCAGATGTTCAGCCAACGCCTTGCTATCCTGACCGCCAAGACCATCAGTCATGAGAACGCTAAGTTGTTTATAAACACCTTCCAAAGCCTCTACTACTTTAACCGAAGAGCGCGCAAACGCCCCGCCATTACTCATCCGGCGCTGTAACTTGGCTCGTTCATCTTTCCAGTTCAGTTTTGCAGGGAGCAATTGTAGAGAATTTAAGAGCTCAAGCTCATTTTTCGCCATCAATTGGAGTTGATCTTCAGTGAAATCAAATTTGTGGTTTTTTGCCGCAATATACTCCGAAGCGCGAAATGCTCCTACTTGTCCGGCATTAAGAGCACTACCTCCTGGACGCGTAACACCATGCGAGCCATTAACCTCGCCGACTGGGAACAGATGTTTCAGGTTGATTGATTCCCACCAAATATTTCCAGCTAGTCCGCCGTTGTTGTGCTGTGCGCAAACTGCTATTTCCAGCAGCTCAGTTTCAAGATTAATTCCATTTCTGCGGTAAAGTTCAATTGCAGGCGTATTAAGTTGTTGCAATCGCTTGAACGGTGAATCAGTAAGTGCCCCGGAACGCTCAAGATAGGTGCGAGTCTCACTGCTCAGAGCAGCAAAATCAAAATCCGCTGGATCTACGCGATAATCAAGAAAAACGCGGCGTCCACGTTCGGTAGTTTCAATGTAAGTGAAAATATCGATGAGAGACGAACCTGGAACATGTCCTGCGGCAAACGGCCATTGATACCCCTTGAGAAAAACTGAATCATACATTTCCGACTGAGTTTTGAAGTATTCGTATAAAAATTCGCGTTCTGAACTACCATCCTTTTCGCACGAAATAAAACGGGGTAGCACCTGCATATAACTACCCGAAACATTCCAGCGAAATTTTATCGAAGCCAGCCCGAATTGTGACTCTGCAAGATTGCAGGCTTTGGCTCCAGCTTCAAGTGCCAATCCAATTGCCCCTGTGTGAACTGCAGGATAAACTGACTGCTCATACAGTCCGCCTGGACCGCCAACTGCAAATATAACATTCTCAGCATAGACGATTTCAAACACATCATCAGTATTTTTCGTCAAATCGACAAAAATGGCGCCAATGCATCTCTTATTGTCATCAGAACCTGCCGTAAGCAATTTTATAGCAACGCGCTTTTCACAAACTTCTATTTTCCGTCGCTCTAGATCAGCAATTAAACATAAACACATATCGCGTGAAGTATAAGGGCCGCAGCTTGTGGCACGCCTCTTCGGATCGTGATCTGTTTTGTAACCAATGTATTGACCAAATCTGTCATGAGGAAACTGCACGCCTAAATTAGCCAAATTTGCGAAAGCTTGCTGAGAGAGCGCCGCTTCGACGAGGGCGATGTCACCATGCATGGAACCGCCTTTCATTAGATCCTCAGCCTGTAGTACTGGAGAATCGGATTCGCGTCCATACATCCCCAATTTATAATAAGTCTGTTTGTCGCTACCAGTGTTGATACTGGTTCCCATTTGTAGACCTTCTGTATAGACGGCAATCGGCGTAACACCGAGGCTATCAAGACGGACTGCCGCCGCCAACCCCGAACACCCTGAACCAATTACTAAAGTATGTAGTTTTCTCGTTCGCATAACTATATTCCCCGAAGATTAAAAGCGTTTAATGGTAAGGCCACCATCAATATTAATAACCTGCCCAGTTGAATAAGAAAGCGCGCCAGAAATAAGCATTTTAGCTGCTTTACCAATGTCTTCAGGATAACCCCAACGCTTTTGAAGCGTTATGCCTTCAGCGATCAATTTATCATACTTTTCTGTGACGCTACTGGTCATATCGCTTTTTATGATTCCGGGACGAATTTCGTAAACCGCAATTCCGCAATCGGCAAGGCGCACCGCCCAAAGTTTTGTTGCCATCGCCACTGCCGCCTTGGAAAGACAGTATTCACCACGATTAATACTTGCATAATCAGCGGAAACAGAACCAACATTAATAATACAACGAAATGATTCTTTGTTTTCTGTCAGCATAGCTTTAGCCACAAGCTGAGTTAAAAAGAACGGGCCTTTAAGGTTTATCTGCATGACGCGATCAAAACTCTCTGGACTCATTTCCAAAACATCGGATCGCACTTGTGGAGCAACACCGGCATTATTGATCAAAACGTCGATACAACCGAAATCACTAAGAAAATCATTAACCAGCGTTTCACAGTCTGCCTGTGAAGAAACATCACAACGATAGTATTTGAATTTGCCACTAAATTCTTTTTGTAGCTCCTCAACATCGTTTTGGTGTTCAGAAACACTATTCCTTCCACAGAATCCAATATTGTGTCCAGCTTCCGCAAGTACTTTAACGATCCCTGCACCAATCCCGCGAGTGCCACCAGTAACAATAATATTCATAAATCCTCCATAAAAGTTTCACAAAAGATATCTTATGCTATGAAATATATCACACAAGAAATAATAGACAAGCTTTTTCAAGAAAACTTGTGTATTTCTCGACATCGTTTTCGCTTTTCATTAACGATCCAGATACCGACTGGTTTAATAATCCAATTCCAACTTTTGGCAATTGTGGTTGTTGCGGCCCTAATCCGGCGATATGATCCCTGACTCCTCCCTGTAGGTTGGATATACACACACATTAGTTAAGACATCCAAACTAATGATTTACATAACCCCGCGATTTAACATCATGTTTCAACAATTTACAAAACATTTACAATCACTGCATAAATTAACGGATATTTGTCACCATCTTTTTCTATTCGTAAAACAATTGATTTGCCTGATCCTCTTGCTCTAAGTCGACAACACCCATCTTCATCCAATATGCAATATTGTTTATGTCCATTCAGTATTGCAGTCAATTTTTCAGTATTTTCTCTAGCTGCATAAATTTTAATTTCAACATCCGTTGTTGCGGGAATAGCCAAATCAACTTCAAGAAAACCATTGGGAAAGACTCGATTCCCTGCATAACGCGCTGGCCACCCTTCATACAGGAGAGCATGACTGCCGTGCATATAACGCCTAATTCTCCAGTCATCTACAAGGCCCCCAAAAACAACCATATCGACAGGATTGCTCTGCGCCATCAATTCCTGACGGATGGAGTATTCAGCATGATACTCAAGTTTCATTTTCTCTATAAGTTCCAATAATGGGCGTAAATAGATATTATCTAAATTATTCTCGCTATTTCGAAAGATGCGTTGATCCATAGCGTTAGAAAAAACATTCGTGTTTTTGGGAGTATAATGTGTATAACAGCAGATTGGCTACCTGACGAAGAAACGTTGTACGGTGTCCTAGACAGGAAAAATAATGCAACTAGTGATTTTTGAAATAAGCGCTACCACAAAATCAATTTATGCTTGTATTTTCCGCATAGGAGCATATTTTAATGCTGTAATTTTAGAGAAATTTTAGTTTAGTTACTTGATATTTAGTTTTTTTCTTTTTCTGACTTGAAGTAAAAAAAAATAGTTTTTTCTGATTAAATTAACCGAAACAGGACTGATAATTATGGATTTTTTATTAGACGGACAAAGCAAATTCTCGGTTAAAACTGTAAGTATTGGATTCGAAATTGAATTGTACGGGGTTCCGGCAGTACTGGAACAACGTATTAAAACTGCTCTGGAGCGTTGCCGGAGCCACTCCGGCACGGTTACAGAAGTGCGATTTGAGCAGCATAACCTGTTAAACAAAGTGGAGGGTGCTTACCATTTAAAAATCGAAAAAAACAAAATACGAATACAGGCGATGAGTGAAGTCGGTTTGTTTTACGGGGGCCAAACCTTACTACGTTGTTTGGAACGAAATATCCTATATCAAGGAATGATTAATGACTTTCCATTGGTGAAATTACGCGGCTTTAAACTTTATCTACCATCGCCCGATCTGGCTGGGATGAAAGCATTTTGTGAAACAGTTGATTTCCTGGCACGTCACAAATATAACTTTTTGATGCTGGAGGTCGGAGGTGCCATGGAGTTTCTCAGTCATCCGGAAATTAATCGTGGATGGGAGGATTATTGTCAATTTATGAATGAATATCCCGGTAAACCTCAAAAAATTCAGCACCAGTTCCCTTGGCGAAAAAACTCCATTCATTCGACCAACGGTGGCGGAAAAGTGGTTTCACAGTCTATGGTACGAGAGATGATTGACTATTGTCGTAAACGACATTTTGAAGTGGTGCCAGAAATGCCGTCATTGTCTCACTGTGATTATTTGTTGCCCCGGCATCATGAACTTGCCGAACGTCAAGATGACCCTTACCCAGATACCTGCTGCCCTAACCACCCAGATTATTATCCATTACTTTTCGAGTTGTTCGATGAAATTATTGAAGTCTTTCAACCACGAAGTATGCACATCGGTCACGATGAATATTATTCAATAGGAATTTGCTCGCGTTGTTGCAAAAAGGAATCAGCGACAATTTATGCAGATGATATAAAAAAATGTGTGAAGTTTCTGCGTACACGTAATGTAAAAACGATGATTTGGGGAGATAAATTATTGAACGCACATTTTCCCAATGGTGAAGGATGTGGGGGAGCGGAGATCGTTGCCAATACGTCGGAACATCAATATCTAATTCCTGCAACTTGGCCTGCAATTGATCAAGTACCTAGAGACCTGCAGATTATGCATTGGTATTGGAGCATTGACCGCAATCTAGAAAATGAATTCGTGCAGCGGGACATGTCGATGATATTTGGCAATTTTTACTCTAGAAACTTTCCAGAATTAAGACGACGCCTTGGAAATCCAGTATGTGAAGGAGTATGCCTTTCTAACTGGGGAGCCACGGATAACATTACCTTACAACGCAATGGTATGTATTTCGACATTGTGAGTACCGCCGCGTGGCTATGGAACCCACAGTTAGATTCCGCCGATTATCCGAGAATTCGCGATTGGGCGCTGGCGGAACTTTTTACGATCAGACATCCCGGCAAAGACTGGTTAGAAGTTGTTCATACTTGTTTTGAAAAACGAGAATACAAACTTTTTTTTGACGGCTGGTTTGTCGATGAACAAAAAGATTTACTGGGTTGGCATCAATTCCGTGATGAGCAGGGTAATAAGTATGATCTACCAGTGATTTATGGTAGTAATATTTCTAGCGATGATGTTTCGTTTGAACGAAACCCGATTAACAAAACAGGGCGAGGATATGATACTTATAGTGTTGATATGCGATTATTGGAAGTGAGTACCGCGACCTTGCCGGAGAAAGATACAAGAGGACGGACTTGGTACCGCTGCCGCTATCCACACCCAGCACCTGAGCGAACATTAACTTACTGCTGCTTTATACCTGTTATAGGCTTCTCTGGTTCCGTAAAGTGCCGCGACATTAATTGAAATAACTGTATGCCGATTACAGTAGTACTTGATAATACCAGATATCCAAGATGCGAAGTGGTTGTGATGGAATATGCAAAAATAATTGGGATTGAATTGCTTTTTCCACCATCTTATTCGCCAAATTTGAACTTAATTGAACGTTTATAGAAAAATGCAAAGAAGACCTGTCTTTATTTAGAATCTGAGCACATGACTTGCTTGCGTGAAAATCTTTTTTTCGGGATTTGAAGATGAGACTAAACTCGCTAAATTATGAGATAACTGAACTTAAAAGCGAGGATGGCGATACCACAACAAATTCTTCCGATATTTATTGAAGGCGAAAGCTCTATCAATGAGAAAGTGTATTACGAATATGACAAAACAACCAATGCTGTGTGTTATTATCTTTATTGCCTAGCATTTTACACTCACTCGAAGGATGATTTCAAGAGTTTTCAACTGGTGATTGCGTTGTTAATCAACCTCGGACATTGCACCAATAACGAAATAATCCGCGGGCTCTCACTGTCTAAAAGCTATGTTGACCGCGCGGTCAAGAAGTATAGAGACGGTGGAACTAGGAGTTTTTTTGCGTTGCGCAAAGTCCGTTCATCGCCGGTTCTAACTCCGGATGTGCTTGCGGAGGCTCAACAATTACTTGCCTCCGGCGAAATTCCCGGCGAGGTTGCCCAGCAACTCGGGCTCAAACCCAACACCTTGAATAAAGCTATTAACGACGGTCGGCTCATTCAAAAAAAAGTAGCGGCCAGCAATCAAAGTGAGCGCAATGTTGATGATCACAACAACCGCAGGGGAATGCTTGTACGGACATGACTGGTCGTATTCTTGCGGCTTTAGGCAAATGCTCCGCCCAAACGTCTTTCAGTCCGGATCCGGACTGCTCAACGGTGGCCTCCTTTTGGCGTTGCCCGCGCTCTATGCCAACGGCTTGTTCGATTCGCTCGAAACTTTTTGTTTTGCGAACAAATACTACCGCATTCACGATATTTTTATGGTCATTGCTTTTATGGTTCTGGCACGCGTGGAAAACATCAATCAGCTAGGCATTATATTTCAATTCCGATAAAACTTTTTCTTTGTCCGTTATTTTTCCCCAAGAGGTCAGACGAAAATATTCTCGTGGAGAATTATTATCATTACCGTAACGTTCATTGACTAAGGTGTGACGTTTTTTGAAATTATCCTTAAATTGTTCGCTGGTAATATTTGTTTCAGAACCAGAGTTCCATGGAAGCCATTCGAATATTTGGGATTCATGGCAAAGAGCCATTTTTACCTTGCTCCCGTAAACTCCAGAAATATCAACCGAAAAATCGTACATTTGTTCACAAGCATAAGTGTCATCGACATTTATTATTACGGGATAAGTGGTACGCATTCGGGGACTTCCGTTCATAGTTGGATAGGCATGCGGTACCGTCAGCTGATATGCGACCATTCGCACCGCCCAAGCGGTATTGTAATGGTCGATGTGTATTCCTGCGAGAGGGTTGCTGATGATCGGTGGACAGAAGATATAGTCCGGTTCGAAATCACGTATTGCGTTCCAAAGACCTCCAAGGAAATTTCGATCAATAAAAACCTGCCCCGGCAAATGGTTGCCATCGAGACAAGCTAGGCACTCATATTCTGCCCCAATTATTGCCGCACTATTCTTTGCTTCTTGTTCACGGCGACGGAAAGTCTCTTCAAGGCTCATTTGGTGATGCCCAGAGGCACCGCGGGTAGTAGTCAATATTTTTAGTTCAACTTGATCTCCGTGAATTTTGCATAATTTGGCAAATAGCCCTCCCGCATTGAACTCGAAGTCGTCCTGGTGAGCCATTATTGACATTACTTTCAACATTATTTTCTCCTAAACGTTTTATAAGTGTTACGAATATCGGTAAGATATTGTAGGCTTTGTTTTACGCCGTCTCTTTCAGGTACCTGCCATGACGCTTCATATTCAAGAGAGCAATACCCGTCAAACTGATCACGCTCAAGCAACGCCGCGAATTGTCGTAGTGGGACGATACCTCCGGCCCCGGCTGGATAAGCTGCAACCTTGCGTTCTGACATAACTCCAAACGGTCTTCCCCAGTCCTTGACATGACAGTGAATAATATCGTTTTTGAGTAATTCGTAAGCTCGGAGTGGGTCCTCCGTTTCGTTCATATTGTTAACCAAGAAATTAGCACAGTCAAACAGACACTTCAGGTAAGGAGAATCAAAATATCCGATAATGCCCTTGATTTCATAAGAAAGTCCTGGCAAACGTCCGTGGTTTTCAAGCGCGAGTACGATATTATATTTTTCCGCTTCCGGCATGCAGGCTTCAATCCCTTGAAGGACGAACTCAAATCCATTGGCATAAACCATACCTTTCTCACCACCGCACTCTTCATGATATCCGCCGAATATCCGTACTAGTGGTGCCCCAAGTTCCGCGGCTTCATGGATGGCCTTCTTCACTATCTCAATGTTTTCCAAACGCTCGCTTTCATTGAACTTGGCAAAGTTATTGCCACAGGCGATTGCCGCAAGCTTTAAACCAGCTGTTTTCAGCCATTTGGCAACCTGCTTGAGTTCCTGCTCTTTATTTTTATATTGCCATGGATAACATACGGCGTCCATTAAATCGGTGGCATCTATTTCTAATTTCCCAAGGAAATTTATATATCCCTCAAGATCAATCTGCTTTTCTTTGAACATTTTAGCCATGCTTATCGGCGTACATGATATTTTCATTCCATAATTTCCTTTTTTGTGAAATATTTATCCTCAATTTAATAATTTTTCAATATTAATTTCTTTTCGCGTAACTGTTGCAAAAGACAGTCATATTCAAGCCGATCAATTGGTAAAGAAACGCTTTTTTTAAGTATGCTTGAGGTCAACATAGCATTAGCCCACTCTACTGCGTGGATCCCTTCATCCCCCGGAGCGACCTGTTCAGTATTGGGCAAATCATTGATAATGTTCTCTATGAAACTTTCAAAGACTACTTTATGGCCACGCGGGGCTTCTGGTATTTCTAGTTCTTGTTCTTCTATTTCAATCAATGGCATCGGTTTATCACTGTTCATGACGATTTCGCTAAGAAGTTGTGGTAACTTTTTGAAAAAAAGTTTACCGTTTTGTCGGATCAAAGTTCCTTGGTCGGCAACGATTTCAACATAATCTTTGCCGGGAGCTTCACCAGTATTGGCATAGAAATCCACCGGGAAATCCTGTTCCATCCAAATTGTCGCGCGCACCTCATCCTCAGTTTCAATATTATGAAGGCGGCTGGCAACTTCAGCTTGGATAGTCTTTGCTTTACCAAACCACCAATAGAGCAAATCGAGATTGTGTGGTGCTTGATTCATCAGAAGTCCACCACCTTCTCCTTGCCAAGTACCGCGCCAACTTTGCGAATCATAATATTTTTGCGTTCGTAGCCATTCTGTACACGTCATCTCAACTCTGAGAATTTTGCCGAGTTCTCCTGAAACTAGTAGGTTTTTTATGATTTTGTTTACGTTACTCGTGCGCATAGAATACATAGTGCTGAATTTCGTGCCTGCCTGTTGCCAAGCCTCTAGTAGCCGGTCAGCTTCGGAAACGGTAGTAGTTATCGGTTTGTCGCACATCACATGCAAGCCTTTACTGAAAGCGTATTCACTTATCTCTAGATGAATTGGATGTGGGGCAACCACACCCACAGCCTCACATAAACCGCTGTCAATCAATTCACGATAATCGGAGAATACAGCAAACCCAGGTTTAATCGTTTCATCGTTTTGCAACTTTTTGATTTGCCCCGGATTGTTATCACATACCGCAACAAGCTCACAAGTTTCAATATTTTGAAGCGTTCTAGCGTGGGCATGTCCCATTATTCCCAATCCTATCAATCCAAACTTTACTTTCTTCATCGTTACTGTCCTTTATCGTTGTATTTTTCCGGCCTCGATCATGTCAAAAGCCTGATTTAATAGTTCGTTATGGGTTGGGCAAGAAAACAAATTGCGTAGATTATTCAGAAATGGTAAATCAGTAGCATCGCAATAACGTTTTGATAAATTACGTAGCATTCCTTGGTAATCTTGTTCCCAACGCATCGCGACATTGATTTCCCATTGTTTAATGAATTCCTTATCATCGCTTATCCAAAAACTAATTTTACGCAAAAAATCAGCATAGTTACTCTTTCGTTCTCCAGTTATTGCTTCAACCATTATTTCGGGAGTTAAGCGATAAGGTATCAATTCTACACATTTAAATTCGTGTTTGTCGATGGTAAGCTTTACTAGATAACCATGATCCGTTTCTGCATAAGATGAAACGTAAGGGCTGTCGAACACTAGGTTGCCCAGACTGTAAAATATCCAGCCGCCATGATAATGCTCATACCCCTGAGGAACATGAGGATGATGGGCGATCACTGTATCCGCTCCGGCATCGATGAAGCCACGGCAAGCATCGCGAATTCGCGGAGACGGAGTAAGCATAAATTCATGTCCAACATGAAGATAGCATACCATAAAATTAACTTGATCTTTTAAAGCTGTTATTTTCTGTGCCGTTAAGACTGGTTCAAACGGAGCAGCCCCAGCAGTATCGATTCCCGCAATATTTAATTCACGCTCGGCCACAGCTAGTATTCCGACCTTTAAACCCTTTAATTCAAATATAGCAAACTTCTCAGCTTCTGCTAAGTTAAGTCCGGCTCCAAAATGTCGGATACCGGATTGTTCGAGTATTTTCATAGTTTGCTCGATTCCTCGTTGATTTTTATCCAGAATATGGTTATTAGCCAAACCAACCGCATCAATCTTAAATTCTTTTAAGTACTTTGCAATTTCTGGCGATACACCAAGGCCTCCGCCATGACGCTTAGGATTGTGATAATTAGTGCAAAACGGGGCTTCCAGGTTAACGACGAACAAATCTTTTTCCTCGAATGTTTTTAATAAATCCGCATCAAAAATTTGTTTTTCAGCAAGAATCTTTTCTTCATAACGGCGAATTGGGCAGAAGTCACCACCAAATAAAAGTTCAACTTGAACTTCGGTTGGTTTTTTATTTTCTTTAATAACGATACTCATTTTCGCCTCAACTGTCATATTTTACTAGTACATTGCCAAGAACCGCGACACTGCCGAGATAAGCATCGAAATAACTGTCAGCAGTATAAGTGACGGTGCGAGCATTTAACCGTTTTGTTCCTGGTGAAATACAAAAGGCATCTGCAATTTGTGGATAAGTGAATTCAATTTTTACAGTTACTGGCAATTCGTGGATTATCCGTGAGGCATCGTTAATGTTTTTAAAGGCCTTAACTACGCCAGCGGTCAAGACCGGAAGAACTTTTGCCGGGGGTAGACATACTGCGCCCCAAACATTATGTGCCTCTTCCACTGCCACTGTTGTTATGCCCGGCGCCCACTCTTCCGCCTCTCGACAGGCGGCACTATCACCGGATAAAAATATTGTCGGTATATCTTTTTCGCCAAACAAGCCGCCAATATAGGCGATTTCCCCAGCAGGTTTTTCATTGATCCAAAAGCCGACAATACTCTTACTGCTACCAGTATGCGAACGTACAGCATCAAACAAGTCAGTCCTAGCGTGTTGTCCGACAAAGAGCACTGCATCGAAATCGCGCAGTTTTACAGATTCATGCCAAGGAATGCCTCTTGCAAGCTTTGCTTCAGGATGGAGGTTTTCAAGATCAATCGGATGAGCTTCGCCGACAATTATTTCCTCGGCTCCAGCCTGCACACAACCTTCTACAACTGCATTGATTTCTCCCATCATTAGTCGATGATAACGAGCGCTAGTTTCCGGATTCAATTTAAAACCATAGCCGCCAGCGGTACAACCGCTAATACCTTCTAAATCGGTTACAATAAATACTTTCATTGTTCTATTTCCTTGAAGTAATTGTAATTTTCTGGATAGATTTTGTTAATACCAAAAAATATTGACTTTTATCATAAACCTTGATACTTGCCTTTCTGCAGACGCAAAAAAAGGATCACAGTAAGCCAATGGGAACTCCATTTTTAGTTATGTCACTGAAAAATAAGATACTAATTATTAGCGAATTTCTCGCAGTGATATTCGATCAATCAAGATCGTATCGCCATCTTGAAGGCTACCGCCCCAACAACGGAGTTGGATTGCACCGCCTGACGATGGAACGACGAAATCAACTTGCTGGGTGTGAAAATCGTTATTTTCAGAAGCAGCGGCCGACACTGTTTTTCCATCAGCGTTTTTTACGCTCAACCGCCATTTCTTACTCGTTGGACTGAGAAAACAGAGTTCTGCTCGGTAATGCCGTCCCGGTGTGAGTTTGTGTCCTTGGGACAGCATCATATTTCCTGGTTCTCCGCGAAAAACGATTTTAAGTGCGCGCCTTCCCGAATGGAAATTTTTAGTATCATATGAAGCGTCGAATTTTGGCTTCGCTGGTGTGATAAACCAGCCCAAATACTCGGGATTATTCAACGATTTATCTGGAATCGCACCATCCTGCGACTGGTCTGGATTCCACGCTAACTCGGGGCCGACGGGTTGCATGCTTTGGAGATTTTTTTCATCCTCTCCGATGAGGCGACGTATCGAAATAGATTCGATCAGTGTCGTTTTGCCTGCAGAACATTTATTACCCAAGAGCCTAAGGTTTACCCCCCCAGACTTCTGTGATGTGACAAAATCAACTTGCAGAATCTGGCGTTCGCGCGTATTTGTAGCTTGGACTTGAAAACTCTTACCGCCAGTAGCCACACCCAACCGTACGTTCAATGGCTCTTCGGCACGCACCGTCGCAAATGCGCGGTAACGCGCTCCGGCTTGGAGTTTCAAAGAGCGTTCGAGGCGCCAATTACCAGATACATCCTGTAGAGCGATGCGCAGCATGCGCGGGTCTTTCGAAGTGGCGGCTTCATAACCAAAGTGTCCGGCCGCAGGATCAATTGGCTTTTCAGCAGAAGAGATTATATTTAATAACCAGTCTTTCGATAGATCATTACCTTGCGGTGGAACTATGGCAGGTAATACCAACTCTGGACCAGAAAGATGATATTTTACGATTGGAAGCAGGGAACCTGTCAACTCTTTCCATCGATAAGAACCATCCTCAGTGCGCACACAAAGAAGCATACGTTCACCGAGGATAACCTGACGTCCAAACCAATCTGCCACAGGATCAGGAAGATCCTCTGGGTCATCTAGCCTCACTGGCGGAGCAAGGTGGATATCCGCACCACCTACAGTTCGAGTCGTTCCATCGACAACCACTGGATAATCAACGTCTATAAAACGGTTGCCTGCGATAAGTTCATCTTGCCCGGGAACAGAACCAGAAAGTGCGAAACCGATTTTGGCGTTTGAAATTAGATTGTTCATAAAACTGTTATGAAAGCCGCTACGCACTACAAAAGCCTGATGTGGCATATCGTATACCACATTACCAGTCCAGAGCGAACGACCACTGTGGCATTCAAATCCGTAACTTTCGTCAATTGCCAAAGAGCGACCATCGATGATATTATTGACCACAGAAACGAAATGTTCTTTGCCGCCAGTTTTGATTTCGATCACCGAGCGCCACCCTGAATTTTCGCAAATATTTCCTTGGATAATTGTTCGATTGGCTTTAAGATAAATAGCGGCTCCAGCAAGGCGGCGGCGTTTCTTCTTATCTGTGTTGATAAATTTACCGCGCAAGATTTCTCCGTCAGCAGTACGTATCTGATGCCCCATTGTCGCACCGGGTACTGGTTCTCCACGATTAACATCGCGGATAATATTTCCCTGTACCGAGACGTTGTGTCCATATATCAGAATGCCCTGTGTATAAGAATCTTTTTCGGTCGTGCCGAGTCCTCCGCGAAGTAGCCGGTTCCCATGAACAATAGCATTAGGTAAGTGTCGAGTACAGTTATCGGCGATTTGCCCCCCTTTGCCAAGCATTATACCGCGCCGCCCAAAATTACGCAAGGTGTTCTGAGAAACAATCGCGCCGCCAGGAATCGGACAGTTAAAATGAATGGGTTCATCTGAACCTTCAAATTCGCAATTCCGAATGATGAGTTCACCAAGTTCTGCATCCGAGACCGCTGCGGATTTTTCGCGGCATTCAAATCTGCAGTCAGCAAGATCAATCAATTTGATTGCTTTACGCCCCTCAGTCTTGAGGTACCCATCAATACCATTGAATGCACGGAGTGTCATATTGCGTAATTTGAGTGTACCATCGGAGTTTTGATTTAGGTCAATGGCACTGGCACGTTGTGAGGACGTCCGTCCGCGCCGTCCATTGCTCTCAGTATTAACTAACTCCCCTGGCTTACCAATACCTTGAAGTATGAGGATGCCATGAATGTGCGTGATCAGTGTCGGAAGCTTTCCGGTCAGCACAGCACCATCCTCAAAAATCAAGGTTAAATCTCGTTTCACCATCAGCGGTTCGGCAATTTCGTATCGCCCTGGTGGTATTGTTATGTAATTACCTTCGGCAATCAGCCGGGAGAACTCCGCACTCTGTTCTGTAGGACTACTAAAATGCTTCAGCTCAGCACTTCCGGCGACGAATAAAAGACTCAATACGACTAAAGATAGAATTTTTTTCATAAGTTTACTTTTCCTTGATTTATGAAAGAACTTGTAGATTCTTTTTTATTAATTGATTGATGAATTTCCAGCCAATTTGGGCTGTGTTATAAAACCTCACCAAAACTGCATTTGGAATAATTTCTAATGTTTCCAATAAAAGACAAAAACTAGATCATCTGCTTTCGGCTCCTCGTTTTTGGAAAATATTTTTGTTTCTTTTTGACAGATAATGAGTTCAAAGCAGTCCACATTCAAAATATTCCATTACTGGGAGCTGCGGCATAGGTCATCCAAGTGTCACTAGTAACGTCAGCTTTTCTTAAAGACGCAACATGACCATCGGGGTAAAATACATTTGCCAAACCACCGTGTCGCGTGTGAAGTGTTCGGTCCTTACTAGTATCCACACCACGCACCGAGTTTGAAGGGTCACGCATTACTAAAATGGACGACTGAGTTAAGTCGCGAGTAGAAATACTATCGCCACCGAGTGGAACTCTTTGAAATTCTGGACGAATAATCTTCAAACGATGGATGTGATAATAGCTCAGATCAGCGGTGTAATTGCTTAGTTCTCCAATATCCGCGATGCCTCTGGCCAGTCCGTAGGAGCGATTACCGCTAGGTGTCCAAGCATGGGTTGAAGCCTCTCCATACTGGGCGGATGGACATAACAAAATCGTGTCATAACTTAAATAGGGGCCACCTGGTAGGTAGTTATAGTACACCATAATGCCTGCCCAACCATAGCTTTTAGTTCCAATAAGAGACAAACTCGCGGGGAAGAACTCCGCACTGTCATCAGCGTATGACTGCAAACCCAAAGCGCAATTTTTGAGGTTGGAAATACACTTGGTCGACTTAGCGCGTTCCCTGGCCTGATTTAAGGCAGGAAGCAGCATGGCCGCTAAAACAGCAATGATGGCAATTACAACCAAGAGTTCAACGAGAGTGAACTTTCTAGTTGTCAATGAGTCATGGTTTTTGACATATCTCAATTCCCCTCCACAAATCAACTTACGTGCAACTTCTCCTCTAACTCGACTTTCACTTTGTAATTTTTGGAACAACATTTGTACACCTCCTGTTTGGTTTTATTAATGTTGACAAATAAGAATATTCGCCATTTTGTGGCGTACTCTTACTCTGAATTTCTGGACGTTTTCTTGATCTTTTCTTAATTTCATTTAAGCTCTCCATGTCGATTTTGAGGTTTGATTTACGAAAATCTTCTGCAGCGAAGACACACTTTTGTGCTTTCATTACCTCCCGAAGTTTTGCGTAAGACGGAAAATCTAAAGCTGCCGCGAATCCTGCAGCTTGCCCGGTACCAATACAGACCGGCATCAACCGTACTGCAGAAATCGCGCTCGATTCGATACCGATACAACGTCCCGCCGCAGCGAGGTTAGACACTGCTGCCGTCCGTAATGCACCATAAGGTATAGAACGAAAGCCTCCCGCATTGCTTTGCCATGGGCTCGAGAACTGCTTGATATAATGTTCGCCGTAGGAACGTTTTCCGATAGCGACCGGTTCCGCAACCGGAGTATCTTCGTCGAGATCAGTACAGCGAATGGTTTCGAGCGCGACAATGTTACAAGACGCGCGAACCCCGATATTTGGCGCGACCGAAACAACTTCGCAATGACGAAATTCAGGAAATTCTCGGCGAAGCCATGGCACGATTACATCAATTTGCTCACGAAGCTCAATATCCATACGGGTGAGATCCCAAGGATCAGCCGCGTCACCAGATACAGCGCTCAAATTTAGTAGCAACTGATTGCTATGTCCAAGCGTGGTACCCATGAAATTATCTTGATGTGGATATGGAAAACATTTTTCCGCAAAACGTTTTTTAAGATCGGATTTGTCAAAATGTTCCACCCCAATGATTTTAAAAAAGAGTGTTTTAGTCATAGTTTCATCGGGCGAACCGTGTATTACTGGTATATTTGTTAGACGGGACAACACCGCGTCTCCAGTAGCGTCCACAAAATTACGCGCAGTGAACGTCAAATTGTGCCCAGCGCAGTAAGCTGAAATATCTCTAATACGATCGTTTTCGCGTGTGACCCCAGTAAGTGTCGCATAAAAAAGCATCTCTACGCCTGCGCTTCGAAGTAGTCGCGTCATTGCCAATTGAATGCGATCTTCTGTCGTAGTAAGCGTATTCCCGACGATTGTAGCATCTGGTGCGAGTTCGTCTATAAGTTTGGCCAGCATTCCCCCGAAGACGCTTCCATCGAATGAATCAATACCGGCAAAAACTGGACAACCAGCAAAAACGGCTACACCACCTGGCCCAGCATTACGATCGATCAACAATACACGCTTGCCAAGCGTCGCAGCGCTAAGTGCAGCTCCGAAACCACTAGGGCCAGCCCCCACGACGAGAACATCGTAATCACTAGAGGATTGTGCCATGATATTATTTGCTGCCATAAAATTCTCCCACATTTTGCTTTGTTCTATATTATAACTGAATATAGGAACAACAACAATGGATTATTATCTTGTTTTTTTATAAAGATATGCTATTATCTCTTATTATTTATAAATAAAACCCATATATAAAAATATGAATGACCTAAAACCACACGTTTTCGAACCGATCATGCAAGAAAATGCATCAACACGGATGCTCGCTCTCTGGCGAGGTGCAGAACAACGCTTCGGCATCGGCCTAACCCTTCATGATCATGTCGGTGCATTCATCATGCCGGACAACTCACGGTTGCTACCGAAATGCAACGTACATCGATTCCCGTGCTGCGTTTACAAGCAGGGCAACCACTCGCAATGTATCGCACATTGCCGTAATAAAGCAATGGAACTTGGCGCGATCTACAAACGCCCCTTTCATCTCCGTTGTTGGCGGGGAATTCACGAAACGGTGATGCCGCTTTTCCGAGGAAACGAACATGCCGCAACGATTTTCGCGGGAGCATATCGGGATGAAATTTCACAAAAAGAGTACTCCGCCGGCTATCGCAAACTCTATGAAAAAATGATTCCGTGGAGTAACACTCAAGGTTCATATCTGGCTGATGCGCTCTATACCATTGGATATGCGTTGCTGGGAATTGCGGACAACCTGCGCGAAGAGTATACTTTTGAGCCAGGACGACGCGGTATAATCCAACGTTTTTTAAGTCGCCAAGGATGCTCTGACTTGGGATTAGAAGACCTCGCAGAAGAACTCGAGCTTTCGGTATCGCGAACATCGCATCTGCTCCGAGAACTTTTTGGTAAAGGCTACGCAGAATTGCGCAATGAAGAACGTATTTGCCGCGCAGAATTACTGTTGCAAGAAGGGCTTTTAATTCGGGACGTAGCGCGACAAGTCGGATTCCAAAATGAATTCTACTTCAGTCGGGTTTTCAAAAAACTTCGTGGCATTCCGCCTGGTGCATACCGCAACAAAAGGTAGATAATCAACCGTGTCGCTATAAACGATGATATTACTCATATCATTGTTTGCCGTGGCAATATCGATTGACGAATTAAAACAGTCTGCATTATTGCTAAAACATGATTGGTTTTTTAAAAGCATAGAATGGCAAAAATAAGCACCAAAATACAGTATTTAAAAAGCCATGGAGTCGTTTTTACTTTTAGAATCATCATTATAGAGGATTTATGGAGAGAAGCCTGCCTTAAGTTTTAATGAGCTGGTTCGTGTCTGCGCTGTCTCTGGCGATTAAAGCCATCTCGCTGACTCGGAAGGTATCCTCCATGCTTAAACGACATTTTCCTTCACCATACAACGAACGACAAAAATCACCGAAAAAATCACCCTCTGGCTGAAGTTTTAATTCTTGTGGCTTACTTTTATGACTCTCCAATATTGCTTTTCCATATTTGACTTCAATCACACCCTCATCTCCTGCAATCCGGAGCTGATCATCGCCATGGCCAGATGTGTTTTTTGCGCGCAGAAAATCAGCTGAAATTGTGCCAACAGAATTATTGCAAAAATGTACGGAAATCGCTGTAGCCGCTTCGCATTCGCCATACCCTTTGTTACCTTTGGTTGTTTGCGTCGCGTATATTTCCGAGACATCGCCGCCAAACCAATAAAACCAGTCTAAGGCGTGTACTGCCACCCACAGAATCGTTCCACCATAAGTCTCTCTTTGCCGGTAAAAACCAGGACGGTTAGAATCAAAATAGTAAGATTTGCGACCGTAAAGCATTACGGCTTCGCCGATCGCGCCACTTTGAAAAGCTTCATAAGCCGCGAAAAACTCAGAAGTGTAGCGCATGCCATGCATCCCAATAATCTTAACGTTATTATCTTTAGCAGCTTGCTTGATTTCGTTCAATAATTTCAACGAGTGTGCGATAGTCTTTTCAGTAAAACAGTTGATGCCGCGTTTTAGACATTCGAGTGAAATTATACCGTTCATATCAAAGCGGGTGGCAATTACTGCAACATCAGGTTGAAGCACATCTAACATTTCGCGCCAATCGCCGAATTTTTTCACGTTAAATTCAAGACTCATCTTTTTTGCCTTAACATCTGGCATATCTCCTGGCACGGCAGATGCAAAACCATAGAGTTTTAGAGTTGTTGGATTTTTCTTTATCCCATTCAAGGCATAGTCAATATGACCAGTCCCTCCAATCACAACTACTTTCATTTTATCATGTCTCCTTTTAGTCTTTCTTATTATCCATATCACTAGTCATTTTCATGGAAAAACAATCCTCAACTATTTCGTCCGAATGTGAGAAGTACAAACGGAGTAAGATTCAATGTACTATGTTATTATCAAAAAACAAAAGTCCTTTCTCGAGTTGTTTTGCTAATAATGTGTCTATTTTTTATAAGGAATGGCAGAGCTACGGGATGATTGCTAAAATCGAGACGTTTTCAAGAGTTGAGATGCGGACACCATGCCAGCAAAAATATAGATGAAAATAAAACCGTTTTTATTTCGTAACTTGACTTTATAATTAGCGCGCGCATAATGCGCGCGCTAATTATAAAATTGAGTTAGGTCGTATAATATCAATCTTGATTATCATGGGTTTGATCGAGAAAATCTTTGACTGCGCTTAATAGATCATCAGCGATGGTAACATATGATGGAATATTGTCTTGAACTTTAGCCTGCGCGCCATAGCCAGTATTTACTAGATAGTTGCGAGAACATCCAGCACTATGACCCGCCTCTAAATCGGTGAGACGGTCGCCTACCATAAAAGACTGAGTCGGATCGATATTGTGCTTTGCGATGGCCTTCAATAGCATTCCTGGATTAGGTTTACGACACTTGCATTCGCCAGTGATTTTTTCATGATGTGGGCAGTAGAAAAAATCATCAAGCGCGGCTCCCTCAGCTGCTAACAACTCTTCAATACGTTGATGAACCGCGTGAATATCTGTTTCTTCGTAGTAGCCACGCGCCACGCCCGCCTGATTAGTTACCACTACAGCAATGAAGCCGTGTGATTTAAGAAGCTTTAACGCTTCTGCCGTTCCCGGCATAATTATTGTTTTATCCGGTTCGTGAAGATAATTGACTTCTTCATTTATTACACCGTCGCGATCAAGAAAACATGCTTTATTCATAATTTAAAATCCATATTGTTTTTATCTTAAAAAGTATTATAGTAAGGTTCTTTTTAGAAAATACCATTAAAGAATTTATGAAAGATACAAATGAAATAATTAGAAATTTGGCTGACGGCGAAATCGATATGATGACGGCGTTCGCTTTGGCGTACAGTATCAACGGTTGCGCTGATATTGGCGTGGCGCAAATTGATCATAGCCGTAACCAACGTTGCGGTTTTCCTGAATTCATCTATGGTGCGGGAAAGACACCACAACAAATTTGTGCCATCATTCCAGAAATCCTAAAGACTGGTCATCCAGTATTAGCGACACGCGTCAGCAAAGAAGCCGCCGCCACAATAGTCCGTGAATTTCCACAGGCCGAATACAATCAAGACTCGGGAACTTTAATTATTCGCAACTGTACTATTCCTAAAAAAAAGGGAAAAGTGGCGATTGTTACCGCGGGAACCTCTGACCTCGCAATAGCTCATGAGGCCGCGGCGGTAATTGAATTGTGTGGCATCAAATTCGAAATCATCAATGATGTCGGCGTTGCCGGCATTCACCGGATCTTCGCAGCCGCTGATCGACTTACAAGCGCCGACGCGGTGATCGTCATCGCCGGCATGGAGGGCGCGCTACCCAGTGTGGTTGGCGGCTTGGTAAAATGTCCGGTTATTGCGGTTCCCACCAGCGTCGGCTATGGAGCGGCACTGAAAGGCTTTTCTGCCCTGATGGGGATGCTGAACAGTTGTGCTTCCGGAGTGACCGTAGTCAACATTGACAATGGTTTTGGTGCCGGTTGCGCTGCAGTCAGAATCATCAATGGACTTCGTTAAACCTCTTAATGTGTTGTGTAGCGCTCCGGCTTTTTTCCTGTTTTCACCGGTTCAGGATTAGAGTTTACGGCAAATCGGTATATATTCTTATCTTATATTTATAATTAAAAATCTATTCACTGAGAAAATATTATGACAAATTATCCTAAATATCGTTACCCTGAACCGATAAAAATAGAAAACCGGCAATGGCCCGATCGCGTAATCTCCAAAGCCCCTATTTGGACTTCAGTTGATCTGCGCGATGGCAATCAAGCATTGCCTGTCCCAATGAACCCCGAATGTAAAATCAAATATTTCAAAATGTTGTGTGATATTGGCTTTAAAGAGATTGAAGTTAGTTTCCCCTCAGCTTCACAAGATGACTTTGATTTGGTAAGGCGTTTGATTGAGGAAAACCTAATCCCGGACGATGTCCGAATTTCAGTGTTAACCCAAGCACGCCAACACTTGATCGAACGCACAGTCGAGTCATTGAAGGGGGTTAAACACGCAATATTGCATATGTATTTGGCTACCTCTGACCTGCACGGTCAATTCGTTTTCAACCGTTCGCGTGAACAAGTAAAAGAGCTGGCGATCGAAGGTACCAAAATGATCAAAGAAAGTTTAAAAAAACATGGTTTCGGCAACGAAATTGCTTATGAATTTTCTCCTGAAGAATTCACCGATACCGATCCTGAATTCGGTTTGGAGGTTTGTAAAGCAGTTAAAGAGACTTGGGGCAAGAGTAGTAAAAGTAATTTTATTTTAAATCTGCCTGCGACCGTTGAACGCAGACCTCCATATCAATATGCTGATATGATTGAAAACTTCTGTAATAAATACCCATACTTGGACGAGACTACAATCAGTTTGCACGCGCACAACGATCAAGGATGTGCAGTGGCGGCAACCGAAATGGCATTGCTGGCTGGCGCAGACCGTGTTGAAGGAACGATTTTAGGACACGGCGAACGCACAGGGAACGTTGATATTCTAGTCTTGGCAATGAATTTGGAATCGCGTGGCATTGATACTGGATTAAATTTCAAAAACATGCCGGAAATTGTAAAATTAGTGGAGGACGCCTCGGGTATTGACGTTCATCCACGTCATCCATACGCCGGACAATTAGTTTTCACTGCATTTTCTGGTTCGCATCAAGATGCGATACGCAAAGGGATGGAGGAACAAGTACGCGATCAGGCTACGGAATTTTTCCATCAAAACTGGCGGGTTCCATATCTGCATATTGATCCAGCAGAAGTCGGGCGCAAGTATGAAAAATTGATCCGTATCAATAGCCAGTCAGGCAAAGGTGGAGTCGTGTTTGTGCTGGAAAATGATTTCAGTATTTTCCCACCGCGCGAGATGCATCCAGAGATTGGCCATATTGTGCAAAAAGTTAGCGAAGCCAAAGGTACCGAAATTTCCACTGATGAAATCTTGAATATCTTTATGAATGAATTCGTTAACGTCACTGGACCATTCGTTATGCAAAAATATTCGCGTAGCGACTTGGATGACACCGGAACAAAAATTGAATCGCATGTAAAAGTTGAAGCATTCGGGGAAGTTTATGAATTGATCGGTTGCGGTAACGGCCCAATTTCGGCAGTCGTTGACGCACTTCAAAAATGTCCAAAGACACCGGATTTTGAGTTGATTAATTACTCCGAAAAATCACGAGGCTCTGGGGCTCATGCCACTGCAGTCGCGTTTGTCGGATTAAAGTTTTCAGGAAAGACTGTTTACGCTGCGGGAGAGCATTCAAATATCAACCGCGCAGCTATTGGAGCTTTATTCAGCGCATTGAACCGTGCGGATAAAGTTTTGAAACAGATATAAGTAGGAAATATCGGTAAAGTATGAAAATATCAAAAACAATATTGCTGATTCTGGCTGTAATTGCCGGGATCCATATTGCCGGCATCGGTATTTTCTACTTCAATGGCAAAAAAGAGCAAGCACCGCCAAAACTGGATAAAGCCAGCGCTGGCGATGCTGATTCTAAAGCCTCCAAAACGCCTGAATCACAAACGACAAATCAACAAACAAAAAAATCGCAAAACCCGTTATTAGGAACTCACTACAGTTATCGTGATGCAATTCGCGGTAACCTTAAAACAATTCCTGAAACATCCATTATCAGAGCCGGAATCGTGGTTAATATTGATAATCATCAAGTCCTATGGGCTAAAGAACCGCGAGAAGGCTACCCGATAGCTTCTATGACTAAAATGATGACGTTACTGCTCGCTTCGGAAGCACTGGAAAACAAACCTGACTTAAGCTTTGACACACAAGTAAAAATCTCTTTAGCAGCCAGCAAGATCGGAGGCAGTCAAGTTTGGCTTGATCCACGCGAAACCCTGAGTTTAGGAGAATTAATGAAAAGTGTCGCAGTAAAGAGTGCCAATGACTCAGCTTACCAAGTGGCAGAGTTTATCAATGATGGCGATGTTGACGGTTTTATTGGAATGATGAATCGTCGTGCTAGAAATTTATTAATGCCCAATACTGCATTTGTCAATCCGCACGGATTGAAGTCGAAAGATGGTAGAAACTCCATCAGCTGTGCAGAAGGGATGGCGCGGTTGGCTGAACAATTGCTAGAACATCCGCTCATTATGAATCTGTGCGCGATACAGAAAACTGGCTTTCGCGATAAAAACGCGCGAGGACATATGATTTTATACAATACGAACCGATTACTCGGCAAATGCCCCGGAGTTGACGGCTTGAAAACTGGTTTTATCCAAGAATCTGGTTTTTGCATTACCGTAACCTGTCTTCGAGGCGGAAAACGGATGATTGCAGTCGTAATGGGTAGCCCCAGCTCAGCTAGGCGTAATGCATTGGTTGCTGATTTATTAGATTGGTCATACCGCCGGGATGCGGAGTTGAACGACCCCACCTACCATCTTGACCGGGAATCAAAATCTTTCGGTTCCCAGATCCTCAAAGAAGTTAAACAAAAGAAGACAGTGCCAATGCCCAAAGTCAATCCGATTCCTAGTGCAAGGAAGCAAAAATGAGTCGGAGGATATTGTGAAAAAAGTGTTACACCTGATTGCTTCTCCGCGTGCAGCGTGTTCCCATTCTCGCCACCTAGCAACTTATTTTCTGGATAAACTTCGAAAAAAACACCCAGAGTTTAAGATTGAGGAAATTGATCTCTTTGCCACCAAACTTCCTGAGTTTTCAGAGGCAGGAGCCAACGCTAAATTTAAGGACAATCACAATATCCCAATGACCAAGGAAGAACGGAAACAATGGGAAGACGCAAAAAAATATTGTTTGGAATTCAAATCAGCCGATGCAATCGTCATCAGTCTTCCTATGTGGAACTTCTCTATCCCTTATCAACTTAAACATTATATCGATCTAATCACTCAGCCGAGATGGCTGTTTAACACCTCGGAAACTGGCTATTCTGGCCTGATGGATGGGAAGAAAGCGCTACTAGTTTACGCGTCCGGCGGTTGTTACGAATCTCCAGAGACTGCTCAATTCGATTTTCAAAGCTCGTACATGTCTCTTTGGGCAAACTTTATCGGATTAAAGGTTTATGAAACCACAGTTCATTCCACCGACATCCCTGTTGATCACATTAAGATTGAAAAAGAGGCAAAAGAACGACTAGATGATATACTTGAGGATTTTTGTGCCTAAACTTGCCACTTAAAAGTAAATAATGGTAGATTATTAATTTTCCCAATTTATAGTATATAGTTATCCAAAAACATAAAGGAATGTATGTCATGAAAAAAAGAATCGTCGCAGCAGTCACCGGCAAAGGTGAAGTTGTTGTCAAAAAAGTAGATTTACCGGAACTGAAACCCAACGAAGCTAGAATTAGAGTTCATGCTTCGTTAATTAGTCCAGGTACGGAAATGAATCTAGTTAAAGTACGCCGTGCCACACCAAATAAAGACGTTGATTTTACTATCTTTGGTTATGCCAACGCTGGAGAGATCATTGAGGTGAATGGTGACTGCAAAGGCCTCAAACCCGGTGTCCGAGTCGCCTGCATGGGTGGTGGTGGTGCTAATCATACGAACTATGCCAATGTCCCAGTCAATATGATGGTACCAATTCCAGATAACGTCAGCTACGAACAAGCGGTTTACGCCTGCCTAGGAGCAACCTCGCTCCAAGCTATCCACCGCACGCAAGTAGAACTGGGCGAATACGGCTTAGTACTCGGATTAGGCATTGTCGGCAATCTAGCCACCCAATTGGCGCAATTAAGTGGCGCGCGCGTCGCGGCTTGGGAATGTATGCCGTCGAGGCTGAAAATCGCCGCAAAGTGCAAAATCCGCAATACAATCAACTTTAAAAAAGTCGACCCTGTAGAAGCCACCAAAGAATTCGCCTCGCCTTATGGCGCTGATTTCGCTGTATTGGCTTTCGGCGGAGAAGCCACTGCCGCTTTGGAACAGGTGAAAAAATGTATGAAAATCTCTTCCGATACTCATGCCATGGGACGTATCACTTTGGTTGGTGGTTGCACCGTAAATATTATCGGTGGCGCTGGTTGCGGCAACTTGAATATTCTCTCTTCAGCCAGAACTGGCCCTGGCTACTACGATAAAGACTGGGAATATGGTCGCGACTTCCCTAACGCATTCATTCAATTTCACACCAATCGCAATCTCCGCGAAATTGTCACACTGATTTCCGAAAAGAAATTACTGGTTGATCCCATGACAACCCATCTTCTGCCGCTTGAAAAAGTCGCTGATGCCGCCGAACTATTGGTTAATACCCCAGACAAAGCCATGGGCATTGTCTTACAAATGTCACATTGAGGTTAAAGGTAATGGCTTTTAAATTAGGCTTGGTTGGACTTTGTACTTCGCATCCTGATTCCTGGATCCCACAAATCCGCGATATGGTAGCGAAGAGCACAGTTGACGTTGAGATCGTTGCTGCTTGGGATTCGGGCGAAACCCGTCCAATAGGATTCGCGAGCGAATATTGTAAAAAAATGGCAATCCCTCGTGCAGTTGATAAACTAGAAGATATGATCCCAATGGTCGACGGTGTGATCGTTCACACCACCAATTGGGATAAACATATTGAACAATCCCGTCCGTTTGTTGAAGCGGGCAAAGCGGTCATGATTGATAAGCCGATTGCTGGCAATCTTCGCGATGCCAATATCGTACTTGATTGGATTAAATCGGGAAAACGTGTTACTGGCGGTTCATCATTACGTTTTACCGCCGAAACAGCTGCGGTATTAAACACCCCTATCGCAGAACGTGGCGAAATCCATACTGCGTACGCCGCCATTGGCGTTGATGACTTCAACTATGGCATCCATGCGTATTCAATGATTTCGCAACTAATGGGACCAGGAATTCTTTACGCTCAATATTTTGATTCATCAGCACAAAAGCAGATATTATTGAAATGGAAAAATGGACACAGCGCAATTTTGACCGTCGGAAAAACGGCTTGGCTGCCATTCAATGCCACTGCGGTCACGGATAAAAATGTTTTCCAGATTGCGGTTGACAACAGCAAAATATATCGTAGCCTACTTGAAGCGGAATTACCGTATTTGACTGGTAAAACTGATGTGCCACCGTTAAATATTAATGAGATATTGGAACCGGAACTAGCTGCGATGGCAGCACGTATTTCCTGGAAAAATAATGGACAAAAAATCTTTTTGACTGATATTCCATTGGATGACCCGGGTTATGACGGCACGCAATTTGCGCTAGAATATCGCCGCGCCAGAATGGGGTAAAAAACTCATAAGAGTTTTAAATAACCTTCAGCTCATACAAATCATTTTGTATGAGCTGAACTTTTTTAGTAGGAAAAGCCAATTCCCCGGCGGATCTTTTATCCACTAATAACTTGGTAGAAGGTTGGCGTAGGGCTACCATCAAAAAGAGGCGCTACTTGTTTGCCAGCTTCATCATGCTTAGGATCGCTGTGCATCGCTTGGAACGCAGTCTTGTCTCTAAATTCGACCACAGCTGCATAATTACCCCCATCTATCGGCTCCAGAAGTTTCCGACTGATAAAACCGGGAAAATTGCTGAACGTTTTGCCTGAAGAGGCAAACCATTTCCGAAAGTCGGCATCCTTGCCCTCTTTAATCGCTGGAAAAGCTATGATAACGATAAACATGGTCACTTCCTCCTTCTTGTTAGAGATAACCTCGGTTTAAGCTCACGGCCAGAGATGAAAATCATCTTGTAAGACTCTTTTTATCGACTGCCGTATCTCCGTTAATATAAGCGATTTCATTAAATTGGCAAATTTCGCCTGTGAATTATATAGTTTTTTCTACCCGTTATATCGAATGACTTAGCAAGGCTGAGAAATAACGTCCACAATGTCCGTGCAAGTTTTACGATCCAAGGCGCGAAGCAGGGGCTTAGCGTTTCTAGTAAACCGCCATAAGACCTCCGAGCAGTGAAACGTTTACGAGATTTTTCAGGTTTGCAAGATTTTGGTGAGGACGACACAGTCATTCGACATGGTTCAGTATGTACGCGTTTTAGCTGCATCAAATATTTTCATGCCATAACTTATGCGTTCAATTCGCGCGCGCATAATGCGCGCGCGAATTGGGTGTCAGAGTTACGTCATTTTACCATGTGCTTTTCGGGAATTTACGATTAGGGCATTTGTC
>DLIO01000036.1 GCA_002483765.1 Lentisphaeria bacterium UBA7640
GAAATACGCCCGTAACGTAAATGGTCAGTTTCTCAATTTGATAATCCATCTGGAAATATCATATTTAAACGAATCAGACATACATGGGAAAATAATAAATGTAAATATTGTGGAGCGAGCAAGTCTGAATACAGTAGAACTAGCAATTTAGAAACCCACGCATATCAATTTATTCACCCAGGAAAGGTATTTAACAATATGAAATTTGATGTTATTATAGGAAACCCGCCATATCAGTTGAGTGATAGCGGGCATGGAATGAGCGCAAAGCCACTATATCATATTTTTGTGGAGGCTGCAAAAAAATTAAATCCTCGTTATCTTACGATGATTATTCCTGCTCGTTGGTATGCAGGGGGAAAAGGGCTAGATGATTTTAGGGAAAATATGCTCAATGATGATAGGATTTCACATTTAGTCGACTTTGAAAATAGTGCAAATATTTTTCCTGGAGTAGATGTTGCCGGTGGTATTTGTTATTTTCTCTGGGAGAGAGATAAAAGAGGTAATTGCCAAGTTTTAAATTTTTTGGGCGATGAGAAAATCTCATTGTCAAGAAGTCTTAATCAATATTCGTATTTTATCCGAAGTAACCAAGCAATATCAATTTTGCAAAAAGTTATGGCAAATCATCACGGTCAAAAATATCTTTCTGATGTAGTATCATCTAGAAAGCCTTTTGGATTACCTACCAATTACAAACCAACAGATTCAGGGATCCCTTGTTGGTTTATACAGCGAATAGGCTGTAAATATGCCGATCCAGCTGTTGTTGACAAAAACAATCCATATCTAGATAAATGGAAATTTCTTATTCCTAAAGCCCCAATAGCTGGACAAACTGATTTTTCTAAGCCTATTGGCTTCTACTATAGTGGAAATACACGAGTTGCAAAACCAGGAGATTGTTGTACAGAGTCTTGGATTGTTGCAGGAGCTTTTAATACCGAAGATGAAGTTCTTTCGTATAAAAGTTACTTGTTTACTAAAATAGTCCGTTTTCTATTACTTCAAACAGTCGTTTCCCAAGATGTGACAAAAAAGAATTTTTATTTTGTGCCAGATCTTGGGAATTATTCTGGCACATATACCGATGATATGCTTTGTGAAAGCTGGGGAATAATGCCACAAGAGTGGAGCTATATTGATTCAAAAATTTCATCAGTAGAATAAGGATAACAATATGAATAATAGCAGTAACAATTTTTTTGAAGAGCAAAAATGCCCACATATTTACGCTTATACCGACACTCAGTACGAGAATGCTCAGTGGAAAGGAGCTCGTTCTGGCAAAGGATTATTGAAGGTTGGTTACACAACAAAGGATGTACAGGAACGAGTTGCAAAACAGTACCCTATAATACGTCCAGGAGGTCAACCATATATAATTTTTCTTGATGAGATTGCCATTAGAGATGACGAAACATTCTTTACTGACCATGATGTTCACAAAGTATTAAAGTCGATGGGTATTAATCGTTTAGAAGGAGAATGGTTTGAGTGCACTGTTGACGAGGTTCGTGCGGCAATTCTTGCAGTTAAGCGTCGAAAGCCTAACCCAGAACTAAAGCGCAACACCTTTCAAATGCGTCCTGAGCAGAAACAAGCTGTTGCAGTTACTGAAGCTTATTTCAAAGAAAACAGTTGCGCTTCTAATGGGAAGCCACCACATTTTCTCTGGAATGCAAAAATGCGCTTTGGAAAAACATTTGCCTCTTATCAATTGGCAAAAGAAATGGGGTGGAAAAAGATTTTGGTACTAACTTTTAAGCCTGCGGTTCAAGGGGAGTGGCAAAAAGATTTACAAGGTCATATTGACTTTGAAGGTTGGCAGTTTATTTCTAAAGATACTGAGCTTACTTTTGAGAACCGCGATCCTGAGTGTCCATGTGTTTGGTTCGCATCATTTCAAGATATGCTTGGTCGTAATAATATTGGGGCAATAAAATATCGTAACGAAGAGGCTCACGCGACTAACTGGGACTGTATTATACTTGATGAATATCATTTTGGTGCTTGGAATGAATCGAGCAAAGAACTCTATGATGCGGAAGACAACAGTGAGCATGAATTTAATGATGGTGGGCGAAGTTGGTTTGAAAGCGAAGATGAATTACCTTTAACCGCGAATCATTATCTTTATCTCTCGGGGACGCCATTCCGCGCCATGGCAACGGGAGAGTTTCTCGAAGACCAACTTTTTAACTGGACTTATTCTGATGAACAACGCGCGAAACAAAATTGGGATCCTGACAACAGCAACAATCCGTATTCTGCACTCCCGCAGATGATATTGATGACGTATCAAATGCCGAAAGAGATTCGCGAAGTTGCCTTAAAAACTGAAACTAACGAGTTTGACCTAAATGAATTTTTTAAGGCTGATCGTGATCCTGACAGTTTAATAGATGATTATAAATTTAAACATGAAGACGCAGTCCAAAAATGGATCGACTTGTTGCGTGGTCAGTATCTAGCACAAAATATAGACGAATTACGTTCAAGAGAACGCCCTCCGATGCCATTTTCAGACGTGCGTCTTCGCAATGCTCTTCGACACACCTTTTGGTTTATGCCAAGCGTTGCTTCTTGTAAGGCGATGAAATGCCTCTTGTCCCAACCAGCAAACAGCTTTTATCATGAATACAAAGTGATAGACTGTGCTGGTCCTCAAGCAGGGATCGGTGTAAAGGCTCTTGGTCCAGTTAAGCAAGCAATTGGAAACCCTCTATTTACCAAAACAATTACGCTTTCATGTGGGAAATTAACAACAGGCGTAACCGTCCCTGCTTGGAGTGGCATCTTTATGCTCCGAAACACCTCCAGTCCAGAAACCTATTTTCAAGCAGCATTTAGAGTGCAATCGCCTTGGGTTGTACATAATCCAGATGGTAAAAGTCCCAACGAAATAGAAGTGATAAAGCCGTTATGTTATGTTTTTGATTATGCACCAGATCGAGCACTTTCAGAAATTGCGCACTACAGCACTAAATTAGACTATAACTCAAAAGATAACCCCGAAAAGTTAGTTGAGGATTTTATTCGATTTCTGCCCGTTCTCTGTTATGACGGCAGTTCTATGAAACAATTAAATGCTGGAGAAATTCTTGACTTGGTCATTAGTGGAACAGCTTCTACAATGTTAGCTCGTCGTTGGCAAAGCGCACTGCTAGTTAATGTGGACAATGACACACTACAGAGGCTTTTGGATAATCCTGATGCAATGGCGGCTATCGAACGCATTGAGGGCTTCCGTGGACTAAGTGATAATATTGCTGCTATTATCAATCGTTCTAATGCATTAAAAAAGCTCAAAAGAGAAAAAGCTGCAATTGGCGAAGATGTCTCAAGAGAAGAAAAGAAGGAGTTGACTGAGGCAGAAAAAGAGATAAAATCAAAACGTAAAATGATTCAAGAAAAATTGATCAAATTCGCGACTCGTATTCCAATATTTATGTATTTAACTGACTATCGTGAGCAGACGCTTAACGACGTGATTACGCAATTGGAAACACAACTTTTCACCCGCGTTACTGGCTTAACACTGGCTGACTTTGAACTTCTGGTCAGTATAGGCGTATTCAACGGTAACGTTATGAATTCTGCAATCTTTGCCTTCAAGCGTTATGAAGATGCAAGCTTGACATATACAGGGGTTAATATGCATGAAGGCGAACAGGTTGGAGGTTGGAATACTGTAGTATCGAAAGAGGAAGCCGATATCCTTTTAGATAGAAATTTCAAGGCTAGATCTATCTCAAGGTGAAATCAAAATTAGAGGGATAATTTTTATGAATCAAAAATTGAAGAATAAGATAGAAGCTACTGATACCAGCATTAATAAATTATTGAAAGATCAAAAGTTTGCTATTGATTATTTTCAAAGAGAGTATCGTTGGCAGGAAAAACATATCAAGCTTTTAGTTGAAGATTTAACTACGACTTTTTTAAAATCATACAACAAAGGCGATAAACGTTCTAGTGTAGCCAATTATCTAAGTTATTATTTAGGGCCTGTTGTATTTAGCATAAATCATGAGAATGGTAAAAAATCTATTATAGATGGTCAGCAACGTATAACCTCGCTTACACTATTTTTGGTTTATCTTAACCATCTACAAAAAAACAATGTTCAAAAAGTGAATATTAGTGAATTAATCTTCTCGGAAAAATACGGCGAAAAATCGTTCAATATGACCGATGAAGTAAGAGAAGAATGTCTACAGGCATTATTTGACTCGGGAAGTTATGATGTAAAAGAAAGCGATGATGAAACCGTAAATAATATGGTGGAACGCTATGAAGATATTGTACAAACCTTCCCTGAAGAGATAAATGAAATCGCCTTACCTTTTTTTATAGACTGGCTTATCGAAAACGTTGTAATAGTTGAGATAACTGCTTATTCAGATGAGAATGCTTATACTATTTTTGAAACGATGAATGATCGTGGTTTAAATCTTACTCCGACAGAAATGTTGAAGGGATATGTACTTTCAAAAATAAAAGATAAAGATCAAAGATCTGAAATAAATAATCTTTGGAAAAGCGAAATTCAAAAATTACATGAATATGGTGAAACTGTTGACCAAAGTTTTTTTCAATCTTGGTTTAGGGGTAAGTATGCGGTCAGCATAAGACCAGGGAAGGCAGGTTCCCAAAACCAAGATTTTGAATTGATTAGTTCCCGTTTTCACAATTGGTTTAAGGATTGCCATGAGACGTTATTTAAACTCACCACATCGGACGATCTTTACTATTTTTTTAAAAATCAATTCCCATTCTACGTAAAATGTTATCTTGAAAGCTTAAAAAGTCAAAAAAATTATAATGCTCAAATACCACATCTTAATTATATCCATCATTGGGGGATTGCAGAATCTCTGCAAGACCCTTTGTTACTAGCTTCTATTAATTATGGCGATGATGATATAACGGTGAAGCGCAAACTTGATTTTGTTGCTCGTTACATAGAGACTTATACGGTGAGGCGTAGCGTCAACTATCGAAAGTTTGGGCAAACAGCAATAAAATATACCATGTTTAATGTCATAAAGCTTATTAGAAATAATGATTTAAAAGCGCTTGGAATAAATCTTTCTAACGAGGTTGATAAAATAGAGGAAAATTGGCATGGGGTGTTGAGGTTTCGCTTACATGGTCAAAATCGGAGGTTCGTAAAGCACCTGTTATCAAGAGTTTCAAGCTATATTGATAATTTATCAGGCAAAGATATACCATACGTGGCTTACCAACAACCGAGTGGGAAACAATTTGAAATAGAACATATTTGGGCGAATAAATTTGCAGAACACAGGGATGAGTTTGAGCAAGAAGGAGATTTTCAAGAATGCAGAAATTCCTTAGGGGCATTAATATTATTACCTAGAGGGACAAATCAATCTTTCAGCAGTGATAAATATGAGAATAAGTTAAAGCATTATATTAAAGAAAATACTTATGTACAAACACTTCACCCTGATTGTTATGTTAAAAATCCAAACTTTGTAAATTCTGAAAAAATTAAAAATTTAGGCTTTAAATCATATCCAGAATTTAAAGAAGAGCATGTGCGTGAACGCCAAGAATTAGCAAAACGTATTTGCGAGGAACTCTGGTCAATTGATTTTTATAAAGAGACGCGTAACTATGAATAGCATTAACGATTTTGATCTTGAAAACACTGTCTTATTTTAGTTAAGAGAAAACAATAATAAAACAAGGAGTGTGATATGGTTACTGCTAACTTAAACTATGGATTAGATAAGATTCTTCCTTTATTCATGGAATATGCTGACGAGGAAGAGGGCAAACCAGTAAATATACCTCAACTTAAGAAGTTTCTTGATAAAAAAGAGGGCTATAAGTACGATCTATTTAAAAAAGCTCAGGAACAGCTTAATGTTGATAGTTGGACTGAAGATATGGTTGACTCGGGACAGATATTTCATAAAGTCAAATCAGCAGTTATAGAAAGTGATAATCTTGTCGATTGGCGTTTGATAGATAAAAAATTCTCTGATGAAGCTATCAAGAAATATGACTTATCCTCATACGAGAAAACGTTTTACGATTTCTATACAGACAAGGTCAAAGACTCAAAATCATTTGATGACTTGGTTGATATATTTGGGGGAAATTACCCATTATTAGCTTATCTGTTTTTTATAAAAGATAAAGATAAATATTGCGTTATTTCTCCGAAAAAATTTGATAGAGTTTTTGATTTGTTATTTTTAAATTTTAAAACTAGCGGTTACGCTAGTTGGGGGAATTATAAAACTTACTGCCAGATAATAGCAGAAACCCGTGATTATTTGCAAAAAAAAGATAGTGATATAACCCTAACTGATGCCCACTCTTTTTTATGGTTATTCGGAGAAAAATACTTTGTTGATAAGTCCGATAAAGTAAAAGAGAAGATTTCTGGAAGACCAAGTCCTGAAGAAGATGTTAGACATGTCGAGGGGTATGCCAGAAGCATGGAGATTACAGTTTATGAACGTGATCCCAAAGCACGCAGAAAGTGTATTGATCATTTTGGTTATGATTGTCAAATATGTGGCTTCAACTTTGAAGCTGAATATGGTGAATTAGGGAAAGACTTTATTCAGGTTCACCATATTAAGCCCATGAGTCAAAGTGATGGCGAGCGTGAAGTTGACCCGATAAACGATTTGATACCTGTTTGCCCTAACTGTCATGCTTTAATTCATCGCAAAGGCGATCCAGATGAGAATCTGGAGAACCTTAAAGTTTTTTATGGTTGTTAATTTGTTTAGGTGAACAATGCGAAAGCTCTTGATCTGTTAATGAGGAATGGCTCTGTACATATTTCAGAGATTGAAGAGCTCTGCTCCGGCGTAACCCGGCGTACGTTGCAGCGGGATATGAATGGTTTGATTGAACTCAATCTTGTCCGTATCACCGGGTCGGCCCGTCAATCGAACTATGAATGTATCAAATAGTATTGCGACATATCGCGTCAGAGTATCCCGACAAATTGCGACAAGTTTGCGACATTACGAGTACAAAAAAAGCGAGAAAGGAGAATCTAACCGCAGAGAACGCAAAGGGAATTCTGTCCACGAATGGCACGAATGGCACGAATGGCACGAATGAAAATGGGTTTTTAAAATAAACGTGGATTTTTCCCGCGCCATGCCATGCGACGTGGTATGTACAAAAAACGTGAGAAAGGGGAATCTAACCACTGATGAACTCGGATAAACACAGATAAGAAGTTGAGAGAAAATTTTAACCACGGAATACACTGAACACACGGAAAGAGGGGAAATAAATAAGTATTTATTAGTGTTAACTCGTAAAATTGGTGGACAAAACATGGAAATAAAACATTGTAACTTGGGTCTTCAATTAGCGCGCGCATTATGCGCGCGCGAATTAGAGATATAAGTTACGCTGAAAATTAGGAGGCTGTGCCAATTATCAAAGGGATGTGCCAGATCATTCAATATACAAGAATATTTCCACTTACAAAAAGTAAACAGGGGAATGGAGCAATTTAAGGAATAATTTTGTGGTTGTAAAGGAGAAAAATAGTCAATGCTAAGAGCAAGAGTCAAAAGGAACTTGACAGTTCGCCTAGAAGGGAAGCGTGAGGTCAAAAACCCCTTCCCGTACCTTACGTGGTTTTAACAATATTTTTTACATATCAGGAGTTTATAAGATGAAGCATGAAAAAGAGTCCAAGATGGGCAAGGATGGGCATGGTTTGAAAAAGGGAAATAATGGAATAGTTCGTTCGTCAACTGCTGAATATTTAACCTTTGCCGCAGCGACAGGTAATTCTCAAAATAGCGTGGAAATGCGTTACGAAGATGAAAACATCTGGTTAACTCAAAAAATGATGGCAGCTCTTTATAATGTTACCGTCTCAGCTATCAATCAACATTTGAAAACAATTTTTAGTGATAATGAGCTGGATGAAAAAGCAGTTATTAAGGAATACTTAACAACTGCCACTGACGGCCAAAACTACAATACTAAACATTATAGCCTACAAGCAATTATTGCTGTCGGGTTTAAAATTGAGAACGAACGTGCAGTGCAGTTTCGTAAGTGGGCCAATCAAATCGTAAAAGACTATACGATCCAAGGCTGGACAATGGATGTGGAGCGTTTAAAACATGGCGGTAATTTGACGGATGAATTTTTTGAGCGTCAACTAGAAAAAATCCGTGAAATTCGTCTTTCAGAACGAAAGTTCTATCAAAAAATCACCGACATCTATGCTACTGCGCTGGACTACGATTCTTCCGCTACCGCCACCAAACGGTTTTTTTGTGCTGCCCAAAATAAGATGCATTACGCTGTTCATGGTAATACGGCGGCCGAATATAAGCGCTGACGGACGCTGATTTGGGGAAATAACCACAAAAAGCCACGAAAGGGAATTTAACCACGGAAAGCACAGAAGGCACGGAATAAAATTGATATTCAGCGGAATAATTATTAAATAGTTGCCTTTTCCGTGCTTTTCAGTGTCTTCCGTGGTTAAAAATCTTTCCCGTAGTTTTTCATTTGACGCAGTTTACCCAGTTTAGGGCGATGGCGGTGCACCAAGCGCTGGCGAGGATAATCCATAGAATTACACCGTGTAGTACTGGCCTGAATCCTAATTCCATCAGTTTTTCACGGCTGAGATTTGCGCCGATCAGAAACAGGGTCGTAATCATCAGATATTGCGCAAGCTCTTTGACAAATCCTCCCGCTGGAGCAGTTGATGGCAACCAGGTCACTAAAGCGGAAGCCGCGATGAATCCGGGGATAAACCATGGGATTTTGAATTGGATTTTACGTTTTTCGCCAACAGCCGCCTGGGTGATAAAACAGGAAATAAACAGCGTTACTGGGACAATCCATAGTGCGCGCGCTAGTTTAATCGTGGTGCCGACTTCTAGCGCAGTCGCACCGTATTGAAAACTGGCGCCGACGACTGAACTGGTGTCATGGATCGCTAACGCTGCCCAGTAACCAAATTGTTCTTGGGTGAAGTTGAGCAGATGTCCAATAGTGGGGAATATCAGCAGTGCAACCGCGTTTAAAGCGAAAACAGTCGCCGATGCGATGGCGATCTCATGAGCTTTGGCTTTTAGTACTGGTGCGGCCGCGGCGATGGCGCTACCACCGCAGATCGAGGTGCCGATACTGACCAAGTAGATGGTATTGCGGGCAAGGCCGAGTTTTTTACCGATTAAAACACCAAGTCCAATTCCAGCGCAGATGCCGATCATGGTGTAAACTACGCCGTTTGCTCCGGCACGAAGCACTTCCAATAGATTCATGCCGCAGCCCAAACCAACAATAGAGACACCCAGCAGTGTTGAGGTCAGTTTTTCTGTGGTCTTGCTGAAAGGATTGCCGATAGTAATGGCAAAAATAATACCAGCCAAAACTGCAATTCCGGGACCGTAATCCCGAGTTGCCGGAATCAACCACGGCACGGCAAAAAAAGCAACAGTTAAAGTTAAAAATCCGATTTTTCTCAATAGTATTTTCATCGTATGCTCCAGTCAATGATTTGCTAACGGTTCATAATATATTCTCGTTTGTAAGAAAATAAAATTATTGTATCTTATATATTGATAAGTAAAAATTATATATGGAACGAGGTTTAAGATGGCAATGTTAGATAAGAAGTTAGAGATTTTTCACATGGCTGCCACTTTGAAACATTTTTCCGAGGCCGCGGAAGCTTTGGGGATGACGCAACCTAACGTGACCCAACAGGTCGCCGTGCTCGAAAAAGAGTTAAATATCGCGCTTTTTGATCGTTCGTTGCGTCAGCTTGAGCTCACCCCGGCCGGCGAAGCATTGCTTAATGAGTGCGATTATCTGTTTGCTGAAGTGGCGGAGATTAAGCGTAAACTCTACAATGCGTCCGGCGGGATTCGGCATTATAAAACAGGTGGCACGATGACTGCGGGCGGATATTTGTTACCGGAATATGCGGTCGCATACATGAAAGCTAACCCTTTGCACAATCTCTGTATCCATATTGCTAACACTCGCGAAGTCTCGGAATTGCTGAAGAGCCGTTCGCTTGATGTTGCTTTGGTCGAAGGCCCATTTGACCGTAATCTTTTTTTATCGAACAAATTGACTGACGATGAATTGGTGCCCGTTGCTGCGCCTGGTGCCGTGGCAAAAGAATTTTCGTTGACGGAATATCTGCATGATGGTGGACGTTTTATTTTGCGCGAATCGGGTTCTGGTACCCGGCATTATTTTGATCTTTTTTTGAAGAAGAATGGTTTACCGCAACCGACTGAGGATAACGTAGTGGAGGTCAATAGTTTTGACGCGATCAAGTATTTAGTACGCAAAGGTTATGGCATCACGGTGATTTCGGAACTCGCGGTTGTCGATGAAATTAAATCCGGTTATCTCGTCAAGTCGCGATTCACCGAAGGAGCTATCGCGCGCAGTATGAATTTTATCTATCTACCCAATGAAAACGTCAAGTTTGCAGAGCGCTTTATAACTTTTTGTAAAAGCAAAATCAGAAAATAATTTCGAATTGGGGAGATGGTTGAGCGCGAGAGTAGCACTTCAACCGCATACGCCGCGCAGTAATAAAAATAAAACCCAGCACTCAAATAAATGCTGGGTTCGTGATCCTTTAATATTTTTGCGAAAAACCGATTATTCTTCGGCTTGAGTAACCTCTAATTCGGGGATCTCTTTGGGATTTGGTCCGTACTGATTTAGGCCAGGTTGGCTTTCAAGAGCGCAAAGCACTAGCACGACAAGGCTACCTATAATTGGCACAAAACTAATGAGAATCCACCACCCAGAACGGCCAGTGTCGTGGAGTCGTCTTATCGTTACCGCAATTACTGGGATTAACACTGCCAGTGTGTAGATACCGCTTAGAAATCCGCCCATTCCGATAACTTTTCCAATGATTCCAAGGATCATACCGATAACAAAGTTGAACAGCCAAAAAATCCAAAATTCTTTGCGGTCAGCGCGTCCTTCGAATACTGCATACTTCTTTAATACGTCGAGATACCCATTCATAGACTTCTCCTTGCTATTACCCCTGTTAATTTTTTAGTCAGGCGGTTGGTGGGGATTACATTCGCCCAACGATTGCGGTTCGCAAATAACTATAACCTTGATCTGAAATTAATACAAGAGAAATAGTTATTTTGTTTAACTATGAACAACCTGAAAAGGAAGCAATCATTGTGGAGTTTTATCTTGGTCAATTGGTGATTCGCAAACAACTATAACTGTTGGCTTGGATTGATGCAAGAAAATCCGGGATTTTTACCACGCCAAGCCATGCGACATGGTGAATGCAAAAAACACCAAAGTCACGAAAGGGAAAGAGGAACCGGGAACTCACCACTAATGGACACTATAAAAGAATTTAGAATCTAGAAGTGAGGAGTTAGAATGGGGAAAGAGAAGATTGATCCACGAATGACATGACTTTCCACGAATAATAAAAAAATATTAGTGCCAATTAGTGAAATTAGTGGACAAAAAACATCCCCTCCCATTTCTTATCTGTGTCAATCTGTGTCCATCTGTGGTTAAAGTTCCTCTCTTTTTTTCGTGTCTTTCGCCTGCCTGCCAAAGCCTTGGCGTAGGTAGGTGTTTTTCGTGGTTCAACTAACTTAATTTATTTTTTAACCATACGGTAGATCATTATGGCGCCGATCCCTTGATACGTTAGGTTGGGAATCCATAAGAGGTATTGTGGCATTAAATTGGGATGCGAAGATAAAGATTCGCAGATAATGATCGCGAGGAAAAAAGCTCCACCTAGAATGACGCTGAGAAAAATTCCGACGGAGGTCTCGCGTCGCGAAGTGCGGATGGCGAGTGGTAAACCTAACATCATGAAGGCGATGGGCGCCAGCGCGAAAGCGATGCGCTGATTCATCTCCACTTCAAGCTTTGTGGTGGAACGATTGAAGCGTTTGTCAATATGAATACGGGCGAAAAGATCGCGCATAGTCATGTATTTGGGGCGTATCCCAATATTAAATTTATTGAACTCTTTGCCGTAAGGGAATTCAAATTCTACTTTTTTATTGAAAAAACGCAGTTCTGGCTTCGATTTTTTATCAATAATCATGCAGTCGAACAACTGAATAGTTAGGACTTGTTTATCGCGATCGACTAAAAATTTTCCGCGTTCAGCAGTGATATCTTGTTCATAATCGCGGCCATTTGGGCTCATGGTGAAGATTTGAACGTCTTTGACTTCATCTTCGCCGACTTTATCATCGATGTAAACAATATTATTTTCAAACTGCACCTGGCGACCGGGTTCAAAAATAGCCAGAGGTTGGTCAATAATCGCGCCGGCGAACATTGCTCGCGACTTCCCGAGTAAAGGTGGCCCGACATTGATTTGCAGATGAAGACAGATCAAAGCCATCAGGAATGAGATCAACATGATTGGGGAAATGATTTGTAAAATCGAGATCCCACAGGCGCGCATCGCCGTGATTTCGGTATCGGCGGATAAACGGCTGAAAACCAGAATTACCGCGACAAGAATTGCCCAGGGAATGGTGAAAGTCAGCACAATCGGCATGGTATAAAGCGCGAATCTGAAGACGTGAATAATGGGAATTCCTTGAGCAATATGGTCGATAATTTCGATCATTCGCGCGCCCAGCATGGCAAAAGTCAGGATACCGATTGACATCCCGAATATTATCAAAAATGATTTGGTGACGTATAAATTAAGTGTTTTCATTTTTTCCTTAGATTTTGTCTAAAAAAGATACACGCAATTTCTGCTTAATCAAAATTAAGAACGTAATTTTATGTTAAATTCAGATTCTCAGCTGATGTTGAAAATCATCGTTTGTCAATTAAATTACTTATAATCTTTGAGGATGAAAACTTAAAAGAAACGCGTTACGGATTTCCGAGTAGATTTCTCACCTATTTTTGAAGGGCGATGCTGGCATCGTGCGAAAAATCAGGTGGAAAATATACCAGAAAGCAACAAGCGTAATTTAAGGTTTCAACTGAAACGAGTATCATTCCAACCCCATAAAAATAAGGAGCCTTAAATGAATAAACGACGAACCGCCACTATTGAGCGTAAAACCCGTGAAACTGCAATAAAACTGACTATTGATCTGGACGGTGATGGGAGCAGTAAAATAAACACTGGAATTCCATTTATGGATCATATGTTTGAACTGTTTGCGCGTCATGGTTTTTTTAATTTAAATATTGAAGCAAGCGGTGATATTGAGGTCGATTATCATCACACGATGGAAGATTTGGGTTTAGTATTTGGCGATGCCATCGCCAAAGCAGCCGGTGATAAAGTTGGAATTCAACGTTACGGATCATGTTTGTTGCCAATGGACGAAGCTTTAGCGCGCATTGTTATTGATTTGTCGGGTCGTCCATATTTGGTTTACCAGGTTGATCCTCCAGCAGCGATGATTAAGGATTTGGATACTGCGCTGTTTCGTGAATTCTTTCAAGCAGTTTCGGTCAAAGCCGGCATGAATCTACATATAGCGATGCTTACTGGTGCTGAAGTTCATCATGTATTTGAAGCGATTTTTAAAGGATTTGCGAAAGCACTGCGGCAATCCGTTTCCATTGATCCAGCTATTAAAGGGGTTCTTTCTACAAAGGGAATGCTGTAAATGCTTTATTATCTCTCTTTGTGGCAGGATCAGTTTGGGCCCTTTCGGTTATTTGAATATGTGACCTTTCGCGCTGCTGGAGCGATGTTTACTGCGCTTGTAGTTGCGCTTATCTTGGGACCATTGACTGTTAAGATCTTGAAAAAATTTCGGCTCAATGCGGCCAATCGCTATACTGGTTTGATTGATGAAAAATATATTGATCGTGCGAAGGACAAAACGCCCAGCATGGGCGGGCTCTTGATTGTTTTCGCGATTTTTATATCGTCAATGCTGTGGAATGTCTTAAACAATCCGATTGCGATTGCGTTGATTGTATCGATGTTGGCGTTTGCAGCAATCGGCTTTGTCGATGATTATTTCAAGGTGGCGTTTCAAAAGCGCGATGGTATTCCAGGACGCGCCAAATTAGTTTTCCAGTTTATCATTGCTGGCGCAGCGATTTTCTTTATCGACTGCATGCCTGGTACGCATGGGCAGATGTGGCAACTGATGGTGCCGTTCATGAAAGAGCCTTTATTGGTTTCTCCGTGGTTGATGGTTTTTACGCCGATTGTGGTGGTGGGTTCATCGAATGCGGTCAACTTGACCGATGGCAAGGATGGCTTAGCGGTGGGCTGTACTATTTTCGCGGCACTAGCATTGGCCTTGTTCGCGTACCTGTCTAGTCACAAAGTTTTTGCAGTTTATTTAAGTATTCCGATGATTCCTGGAACGGAAGAAGCGGTGGTCTTTGCGTTGGCCTTAGCAGGAGCTTGTATTGGATTTTTATGGTGGAATTGTCACCCGGCGTCAATGTTTATGGGCGATACTGGCAGTTTAGCACTCGGTGGCGTGCTTGGCTTGATCGCGGTTTTTGTTAAACAGGAATTGACGCTGGCGATTATTGGCGGAGTTTTTGTGATTGAGGCGCTTTCGGTGATTATTCAGGTTGGAGTATTCAAAAAAACTGGTCGTCGGGTTTTTCATTGCGCGCCAATTCATCATCATTTCGAACGACTCGGCTGGACTGAGACTCAAATTGTAGTGCGGTTCTGGATTTTGGCGGGAATTTTCGCGATGCTCGGATTAGCAACTCTTAAACTGCGTTGATGAAATGATTATACGGCTGTTGATATTATGTTTAATGTTGGCGTTTACCGCGTTAGAAGCGGCGGGATTACGTTGCGTTGAATGCAAACGTGACATTAGCGGTCGTTATTTTACTTCTAATGATAAAACTTATTGCTCTGAAGCCTGTGTTCAAAAAACTTGGCCGAAATGTTCGCTTTGTGGCAAACCGTTTCGTGCCGGCGTGCAGATGGCGGAAGATCCGTCAAAGATTTTTTGTGCTGAATGCGCGGCCAAAACACCGTGTTTCAGTTGTCGGTTGCCTGCGGATTGTCGTAAACTTGATGACGGCCGTGAAATTTGTCCGCAATGTTTTAGTCGAGCGATATTTGATTTGGGGCCAGCTCGTGAAATCTTTGATGAGGTTAGGCAACGATTGCGCGATGAATTAAAACTGGGCACTGAACGGCGCATCCATTTTCAATTGACCAGCTTGCCTGATTTGGAGAAACGTTCAAAAGATAACGGAATTAATCAAGGAATTGAACTGGGGTTATTCTACCATAATTTCACTGAGGTAACTAAAACTATTACGTCAGCGTTGCCATGGATAAAGCCAAAAACTGAAATTAGGCGTACTAACGAGCGTTTTGCTATCTATGCTTTGTACGGTCTGCCGAAAGAAAAATTGATTGAAGTTTGCGCGCATGAATTAGCGCATGATTGGATGCAAAAAAATTATCCCGGAATTAGGGATATGAAAATACGCGAAGGCTGGGCGGAATACGTAGCAACCAAGGCAAACCGTTTATTTGGCAATGAAAATTTAAATCGACGTATTGAACGGAATCCTGATCCCGTTTATGGCGATGGTTATCGCGAGGTTGCTAATTACGCCGCCAGTCACGGTGAAGATGGTTTGTATAAATATTTCGAGTCACTGAGTCCCAAGAGTGTGGACGTGGAATAATGAGATACGAGGTAAATTAGTTCTAAGATTTGCGCGCGCATTATGCGCGCGTGAATCTCAATAGTAACTTTAGCTATTATTTAGAACATCAAAAAGGTGCCGGATTGGGAATTAGAATGATAATTATATTTCCGTTGTCGCTAGAAATTATAGTGTGTCGCAAATTTCCATTGCGGTCAGGCTTTAAAAATGATTAACGAAGCCTTATATTATCATCTTGATTTTTTATTAGATATTAATTTTAGGAGCAAATAATGGTAGCAGCACGAAAAAAATCCGCAAAGCGAATTGAAGCATTGATGGATTTTCATTGCTTGGAGGAGCCGTGTGGCGGAGTCGTTAAATTTAGTTTAGCTGAAGTTACGAGCAAAGATTTTCAAGCAGTTTGTCCTAAATGTCATCAAACTTATGAACTTAATGCTGAGCTGACTGATAAACTGAAACGAATGTTGTCATTGGTGCAGGCTATCGGCGACGCCGAAGATATTCTTGGTTCATGCAATGTCGCGGTCAATGTTGCCGGCGGTAGCGTTAAAATTCCCTATGCGTTGCTGTTGACCCGACTCAATACTATGATTACGCTGAATCTTGGTGGGCGTGATGTGGACTTTCATCTTTGGATAAAACCCTCTTCCTCAAGTACTTTCAACTAAACAAATAGGTAAAATTATGGATCTCAAAGAATTGCAGGCAGAAATCGATAACGAAGAACTAATCGACATGATGACCCACTCAAAAGCACTGTTGAATGGTCATTTTCAACTGCGTAGCGGTTTGCACAGTGATTGTTTTTTTCAAGCAGCATTGTTGCTGCAATATCCTGATTTGGCTAAAAAAACCTGTCGTCAGATGGCGAAGTTTTTTACCAATCAACAGGTTGACTGCGTCATTTCGCCGGCAGTTGGCGGTCTGATTGTTGGTCATGAATTGGCGCGCGCGCTCGGAGTTCGCGCTATTTTTGCCGACAAAGAGGATGACCAATTAATTTTAAAACGTGGTTTTACCATCAAGCCGGGCGAAAAAGTGTTGGTGGCAGAAGATGTGATCACGCGTGGCGGACGGGTTCAACAAACCATTGATTTGGCGCGCAGTCTCGGTGCTGAAGTCGTCGGCGTCGGCGTTATTGTTGACCGCAGTGGCGGAATGGCCAAATTTGATGTACCACATTACAGTTTGCTTCAACTGAAACTCGAAACTTATGAACCGGAAACGTGTCCACTTTGTAAACAGGGAATTGCCCTTGACCGTCCCGGCTCCAAATAAATCTCAAAAGGAACGATAATGTTTAGTCTGATTCTCGAAAAAATCTTCGGAAAGAAATCTCAGCGCGATACTAGAAAAATGATCCCGCTGGTGGAAAAGGTTAACGAACTCGAAGAGAGTTACCAAAGCCTTTCCGAAGAGCAACTTAAAGCTAAAACTACGGAATTTAAAGAGCGTTTAAAGAATGGAGAAACGACTGAAGACATCATGTGTGAAGCGTTTGCCGTGGTTAAAAACGCTTGCCGTCGCTTAGTTGGGGTTGAAATCAACGTTTGCGGGCAGAGCATGATCTGGAATATGATCCCATTTGATGTTCAAATTATGGGCGCGATCGCACTTCACCGTGGCAATATTGCCGAAATGGCGACTGGTGAAGGAAAAACTCTAGTTGCAACCATGCCGCTCTATTTGAATGCGTTAACTGGGCGTAACTGCCAGTTGGTAACCGTCAACGATTATCTTGCGCTTCGTGACTCTGAATGGATGGGCGCAGTTTTCACCTATTTAGGCTTGACTGTCGGTTGTTTACAAAACATGCAACCACCGCATATGCGCCGCGAAATCTACGCTTGTGACATTACTTACGGCACGAATAGTGAATTTGGTTTTGATTATTTGCGTGATATGGGAATGGCCATGGAAGCTGGACAAATGGTCCAGCGCGATCACTTTTATGCGATCATCGACGAAATTGACAGTATTTTAATTGACGAAGCACGTACGCCGTTGATTATTGCCGGGCCTGCTGCCAACTCCTCTCATCAATTTGATGAACTCAAACCGATGGTGGCGGATCTTTATTTCAAACAAAACGCGCTTTGTTCTCGCTTGGCGCGAGAAGCTCGTGAACTGCTGGACAAACCTGAACGTTCCGCCGAAGATTATGAAGACGCGTTGACCAAACTTTTACAAGTTAAATTTGGTATGCCGACTCATAAACAACTGTTGCGTGCGGTCGAGGATGGTAATATTTTAAAAGATTTGGAGCGCATGGAATCCAGAGTTCGCAGTGACAATAATCGAGGACTGTTACAAGAAGTTCAGGGAGAACTTTTTTTTACCATTGACGAGAAAGGGCACGAAGCTGATCTGACCGAAAAAGGACGCAATGCCGTTTCACCCACTGATCCGGAAGCTTTTATTATGCCCGACTTATTGGATAATCTTCACAATATCGATGATGACCCAGATTTGAGTGAAGAAGAGAAAATTACTCAAAAAGAAAAATATCAGCAGGAATTTGGACACAAAAGCGAGCGTCTCCATGATCTATCACAACTGCTTCGCGCTCACTGTTTATTTGAAAAAGATGTTCATTATGTGATTCAGAACGATAAAATCATGATTGTTGATGAACATACTGGCCGTATTATGCCGGGACGGCGTTTTAGCGATGGCCTGCATCAAGCACTTGAAGCCAAAGAACGCGTTACCATTGAAGAGGAAACACAAACTTTAGCCTCTATCACTATTCAGAATTATTTCCGAATGTACGAAAAATTAGCGGGTATGACTGGAACAGCGGAAACCGAAGCCAACGAATTTCACCAAATTTATAAACTTGATGTTATCGTTATTCCGACTAATCGACCTTGCATCCGTAAAGATACCAACGACTCGGTGTTTAAAACCAGACGTGAAAAATATAACGCTATCGTTCAGGAAGTGGAAGAACTTCATAAACTCGGACAGCCGATTTTGCTGGGAACCACTTCAGTTGAAGACTCCGAAGTTATTAGCCGGTTTCTTAAACGTAAAAATATTCCACATAACGTCTTAAACGCTAAACAGCACCAGCATGAAGCGGAAATCATCGCGGGAGCCGGCCAAAAAGGCGCAGTGACTGTGGCTACTAATATGGCCGGTCGCGGTACTGATATTAAACTAGGCGAAGGCGTTTGCGACCTTGGCGGCTTACACGTGGTTGCCAGTGGACGGCATGACGCGCGCCGTATTGACCGGCAGTTACGCGGGCGTTGTTCACGTCAAGGCGATCCAGGTTCGTCGAAATTTTATATTTCGCTTGAAGACAACTTAATGAGGTTATTCGGTTCAGATCGTATCGTGAAAATCTTTGACCGGTTCGGGATTGAAGAGGGTGAAGAACTCCAGCATTCATGGCTGAATCGTTCAATCGAAAAAGCTCAGTGTCGCGTTGAGCAACATCATTTTTCAATTCGTAAACGTACTCTGGAATATGACGACGTAATGAATAAACAGCGCGAAGTTGTCTACGGTTTACGCAAAGAAGCTTTGCTCGTTGAGAATCCGCACGATGTGCTTTTCGGACTAATTGAAGAGGTCGTTTTTCGTTATATTGAAGACGCGGTCTTTCAAAGTGGTTTAAGTAAAAGTAAGAATGACGACCAGGAAACTAGCTACAATTGGGATTATTTGTTGTCATGGTTACATCTTAATTTTCCAGTTAACTTTACTGTGGAAAGCCTTGGCTTTAAACCTGAAGAAGCTCCGGATGACGCTAATTCGTTAGCGGTTCATATCGTTGCTGAAATCGAAAAAGCATTCAATGCCAAGCACGCAAACCTTAGCGAAGAAGAAAGAATCTGGCTCGAACGTCGCATTATTATTGAAGCAATTGACCGCCTTTGGCAGGAACATCTCTACGAAATGGATCATCTGCGCTCCAGCATGGGATTGCGCGCTTATGCGCAAAAAGATCCACTGGTAGAATATAAAAACGAAGCATTTAATCTGTTTAACAGTCTGATGATGCGGATCTACCGTGAAGCCGCGAAAAACCTCTTCCGCGCCAGTTTGACCACTGCCGATGAATGGGAGAAAATTTTGCGTTCAATGCCCCAAGAATTGCTCCACCAACAGTTCGGACAATTTGATGACAGCAATGTCGAAGATGCCGACGTATTGCCCGGAGAAATGCCAGAAGAAATGGCTACAAAAGGGGTCACGATCAGGGTCAACCGTCCCGGCGGAAAAGTTGGTCGCAACGACCCATGCCCTTGCGGTAGCGGTCAAAAATATAAAAAGTGCTGCGGAAAATAATCATTTATGCGTTGTTCAGCTTGCGGTTCTTCAGAAGTCACAGTAAACAGCCGGAAATATAATCCAGTAGTTGGTTGTTTGGGGTTTTTGTTGTTCAGCTGGTGGGGCCTATTGCTGGGATTGTTTTTTAACGACCTACAAGCGTCCTGCAACGAATGCGGACACCGCGAACCCCTGAATACCCAATCGTCATCCTGTTGCGGCTGTCTAGTCTTGCTCTTCTTGTTAGCAATAGTGTTCATGTTATTTTTTAATTGATGAAAAACAAATACGGCAATGATAGTGCATTGCAGTAATTAATAAGCTACGAATCAAAGAGATTGATAAAAAAATTCATGTTCATATGAATGGATATCAGAATATTCGCATAAAATTGACTTCACGTGTACAACTCCAGTCGTTCAATTCATCTCAGTTTGTACGATCATTGCTGAGTTTGATTTTCTTGCTCGGCGAATACGGCCCCTCGGGAAGTAATCTGAATTAACCATTTGTGGGAAGATGTGTTTTAACATGACTCAGGATGATATTGTATCTTGATTTCTACCTAGTAGGTTACGGAAATCCCATTTTTGAAGAATCTATATAAGCGTTTAGTACAAAGTGACGAAAGTAAAATATTTGTAAGATCTGCTTGTATGCGTTAACTTTCACTCATTTTGTGCACCGTTGTCATTACTTCAACAAATTGCAAAAAAGTTATTGTCACGAGACTTGACAATAGACACACTAGCTATGTGCGCGTGAATTAGCAGTTTAAATTTTCAATTTTTTGGAATTGTTTTTTTTGTGCAATAATGCCAACAACTCAGCTTTGGTAATGCCGTAAAGGCGAATGACTTTGCGACGTGAGGTCATGCCAGAAACTAGTTCCACCGAAGATTTTGGGATTCCGGCTAGTTTTGCCACACATTTACAGAGATGTTCATTAGCTTTGCCATCGACTGGCGGCGCGGTGATGGTTATTTTTATCGCATCGCCATGAACTCCGGCAATAGCATCAATCGAAGACTTGGGTTGAATCCAGCATGGCATTATCACACCATGCTGGTCTTCGCGGAGCAATTGCTCTAATTCTTCGGAATCCATAGTCCAGTGCGCTTAAGTTAGCGTCGAATCTTCGGCTGGTTTGGCTTCGGGGGCATTGCTGACTGTTGAGATTAATTCGGGGCCAGGAGTTGCCGTTGGCATATCCTCTTCCACAATAATCGGCATTCCAATCAAGGTTCTTACTTCATTGGCAGTTAATGATTCTTTTTCCAACAGTTCGCAAGCAATTTTTTCCAACTCAGCGTAGTGTTCTTTAAGCATTTTTCGCGAGCGTTCAAGTGCGTCATGAATAGTCTTTTTCACTTCTGCGTCAATTTTTGCGGCAGTATCCTGGCTATAAGCATCGCCGGCTCCCTGATCGGAGCGAACATGTATCGGATGGGTTAAATCGCCATAACGTACTGGACCAATTATGTCATTCATTCCAAACGCGCAGACCATCAATCGAGCAATCCTTGAAGCGTGCTCAATGTCGCCAGCGGCACCGCTAGTGATATCTTTAAACGCTAATTCTTCTGCGACTCGTCCGCCCATCAAGACAGCCAGTTCGTCCATGAGTTCATTACGGCTTTGCGTATAAGAATCTTCGGACGGCATAGTCATCGTAGCACCAAGATAGGCGCGTCCACGTGGAATAATGGTCACTTTGTGAACGGGAGTGGCGTGTTCGCAATACATCGCCATTAAAGTGTGTCCAGCTTCATGGTATGCGGTCAATTTGCGTTCACGTTCATTGACTTTACGGCTACGGCGTTCGCGTCCCCAGCGGACTTTGTCGCGTGCCTCTTCCATGTCGGGTTGAGTCACGAATTCCGTGTTGTTGCGTGCCGCCAGTAATGCCGCTTCGTTGCAGAGGTTGGCGAGGTCGGCACCGGAAAATCCAGGAGTGGTTTTGGCCACCAAATCCAAATTTACATCCGGCCCAGTTCGAATATTTTTGATATGAACATTGAGAATCTGGCGGCGACCTTTTATATCTGGAAGGTCAAGCACAATCTGACGGTCAAAACGTCCTGGGCGTAACAGCGCCGGATCAAGGACATCGGGGCGGTTAGTGGCGGCGAGTAAGATAACGCCACTTTGGCTTTCCAGTCCATCCATTTCCACTAGCATAGCATTCAAGGTTTGTTCGCGTTCATCATGACCGCCACCAAGACCAGAGAAACGTGAACGTCCGACTGCGTCAATTTCGTCAATAAAAATCAGGCTGGGTGAATTTTTGCGAGCTTGTTCAAACATATCACGAACACGACTCGCGCCAACTCCAACGAACATCTCCACGAAATCAGAACCGCTGATCGAAAAGAATGGTGTATTAGCTGCAGTCGCAACTGCTTTGGCTAATAGTGTTTTCCCAGTCCCGGGAGGTCCAGTAAGCAAACAGCCTTTTGGGATTTTTCCGCCAATTAGTTTGAATTTTAACGGATCTTTAAGAAAATCAATAATCTCTTTGACCTCTTCTTTAGCTTCGTCAGCGCCGGCAATGTCGTCAAAGCTAATATTAATATCGCTCGGCATAATCATGCGGGCGCGACTTTTTCCAAACTGCATTGCGCCACGGCCAGCCATTTTTACTTGGCGTGAAAAAAGGAAATAGATCAGACCAATAATCAAGATGATTGGAATCAGCGTAATCAACGCATTCCACCAATTTTCGCGGGTTCCTACATCACGGGAAACATTGGACTCGCGCAACATCTCATCAATTTTTTCGGAATAGATGACTCTTGTACGGTAGCGGACAATATGGTCTTTTTTTACCGCGCCTTCTTGCGCGCCATTGATTACGTTGTTATCGGCAGTGGCAGGAGCAGGAGGGGTTATACGCATTTTTCCTTCAATATTCATTATGCGATCGCTTTCTGCACTGGTTTTTGCACTGATAATTTGTTGGTTATTCAACAGTTCTTCAAATTCACTTTGGCTGATTTTACGCATTGACGAGTCACCTAATCCAGTTTTCATTACCAGAAGCACTCCAATAGCGACCATAATCAGTAACCACACCATTGCGGAAGCTGGAGAGCGTTTGCCCTGTGGAGGAGGAGGGGGTAAGTCGCCCTTAGGCTGTTGGTTATTAGCTTGTTGTTCTTTTTGCTTTGGTTTTTTATTGGTCTCTTGTTTTTTTGGTAAATCTTTTTTTGATTTGGGCTTTGTCTCTTGGTCGTCGTCCAATTGTTTATCGTTGTCCATTAAATTTTCCTAATAAAGTTTTAAATAAATATAGCGATCATCGCAGAGCGCTTTGCGTAAATGAGGGTCATAGAATTAAATCATTGAGCCGGTTGCCCGAAAATTAGCCAAACGACATAAATAACTAAGCCAATGAACCCTATGGCAAGGATTCCTAGCAGTAATAAAATTAGTTTCTGACTTTTTGCGCCTTTGCTCTTTTCGGCATGCGCAAATGGTGAAAGATTATCCATCTTGGTGATAACAGTTTTAACCGTAATATCGGCGCTGTCTAGGTCAATTCCAGTACGGGTACGAGTATTCGAGGTGATGGTGCCATCGTCAAAATCGTATAGCACTTCCACTGCTCCGAGCTGAATAATATCACTGGAATTGAGGGTCTGTTCATGGATAGGAATATTGTTAACGCGCGTTCCATTGGTACTATCGCTATCGCGGATTAGATATTTTCCATCCTCGGTTTTGATAAAATCACAATGATGAGAGCTTAAGCTGGCATCTTTGATGCAAATACTTTGAGCGTCTGAACGCCCAGCAGTATGGACATCTTCAGTAAGTTCAAAAGATTTTCCCCGAAGTTTCTCGGAAAGAACAATCAATTTAGGGTTAGCCATAATTCCCACTACTCCATAGTTTACATTAATTTCGACATCAGCCGTTATCTATTAACAGTTAAATATAGCAACTGATATGGTTTTGTCAAAAAATAAGCCAAAAAAAACGTCAATTATCTGAACGGGAACAATTTGGCATTGATCTATATTTTTACTTAATGGTGATAGAAAAAAAGAGATTGAAGTATATAGTAAGTTTTTAATTTTATTAACCCATATAATTTCTAGGAGAGATGATGTTTTCTGCTATTGTGAATAAATTAGCAGTAGCGTTGCTGTTGTTAGTGGTAGCCACGCTTACTGTCTGCGCTGCAGAAATTGGAAAAATCTCAATTGTTCAGGACAGCGGACAGCTTTCTGAAGAGATGATCAGATTTAATATTCAGCTAAAAGTCGGCGATACTTTTGATGAAAACATCTTGAATGCTGACATCAAGCGCCTTCACGGGACTGGTTTTTTTGCGGATATTGTTTCTGAGACTAAAGATGCCGGTAGTGGCAAAGTAGATATTACTATTCGCACTAAAGCTAAACCGACGATTAAAAACGTTTACATTGTTGGCAATATTAAATATCCATCCTACGAACTCATGAAAAATGTTTCTCTCTCCGCCGAGCAACCGCTTAACGACAATCAGTTACGTGAAAGCGCTAATAAGTTGCGCAGTTTTTACAAAGAAAAAGGCTATAACGAAGCACAAATTACCCCTGAGTTGAAAACGCTAGAAGACGGGCGCATTGATGTGGTTTTCCAGGTCAAAGAAAATTTACGGATGAAGGTCGACAAGGTTACCTTTGAAGGTAACAGCATCTATTATAACTGGACGTTGAAGCACGCGGTCGCTAACCGTTGGTCTATCCTCAGCCGCTTTTTGGACATGGGACTTTATGATCCGGGCGAACTGGAAAATGACAAGGCCCGGTTGCGCGAACTATTCTGGAATAAAGGCTATTTAGATTTTAAAGTTGAAGAAATTCAGATTAAAGCTCAAGAGAAATCTCCTGAATATGTTGACATTAATTTTAAAATTTTTGAAGGGGAACCCTATAAAGTCGGTAAAACTACTTTTGTAGGCAATGAGATCTTCAGTAGTGCGCAATTACAGGAAATGGTAAGATTACGAGAGGGAGAAATTTTCGATAATCGCTTGGAGCAGGAGACTAGTCGGGATATTTGTGGACTTTATCAAACGCTCGGGCATGCGGATGTTTCTTGCCGGGTTGAACGCATTCCAAATTTTAAAACTAAGGTTGTTGATCTCAATATGGTCGTTCATGAAGGACGCCGTTATGAAGTGAAAGACGTAGTCATTACTGGTAATAAAATCACCAAAGACAAAGTTATCCGCCGAGAACTAGTGATTCAACCCGGTGACCCGCTCGACAACAACCGCATTGAAGCTAGCCAATCTCGCTTGATGGGGATGGGGTATTTTGGTAAAGTCGATACTGTTTCGGTCAATACCGATGAAATCGGAAAACGTGATGTTATTTTTGATGTTGAGGAAAAAAGCACTTTTGCTTTCAAAATTGGCGGTGGTTATTCCGATACCGATAGCCTTTTGGGGATGGCTGAAATCAGTAATTCAAATTTTGACATAACTGACCCACAAAGTTATTTTCAGGGCGGCGGGCAACGTTTTCGTATTCAGGGAATGTTAGGTCTTGAGCGAATGGGCTTCAATGTCGACTTTACCGAACCGTGGTTGTTCGATATTCCACTGCGACTAGATCTGTCGGGTTATTGGAATGAATATCAATACGATTATTGGTATGAACAGCGCGGTGGAGCGAGGGTTACTTTAGCCAAACAGTTTTTCGATGATTTTACTTCAGTAGCGCTTGGTTATAAATTCGAATATGTTCGAGTTTATCACGTTGACCGCGACGAGTCAAGAGAGATGCAAGACTCACAAGGAAACTGGTTAGTTAGCCAGCCTTCAATTTCGTTGACTCGTGACACACGCGACAGCATGTTGGAACCGACTTCAGGTTATTATCTAAATTTCACTTCTTCAATTACACCGCAATTCCTCGGTTCAAGTGAAGATTATTACCGTCTAGAAGCCAAAGGTAGCCTTTATTATTCATTTTTAGACAAAGCCATTATTACCCACGTTGGCGGAAAAATTGGGACGGTTGCCGGATTTAATCCTAATGATGACGTCCCGATATTTGAACGTTATTTTCTCGGCGGTGGCGACAGCATTCGTGGGTTTCCATACCGCGAAATTGGCCACAACGACATTAACGGTCACAACCTTGGCGGGCAGTCCATGCTGTTATTAACCGCCGAAGTTAGTCACCCCATTTGGAGTTTCATTCGTGGTGCGGTTTTTGTTGACGTCGGCAACGCTTGGCATAAATCCTATCGTTACGACATGAGCGGTATCAATGTTGGCGCTGGATATGGATTGCGCATCAAAGTTCCGTATTTTAACGCACCGGTAAAGCTCGATCTCGCATATCCGATTCTCAATAATCAGGATGACGCCAAAAGCGCATTGCGTTTCCACTTCAACATGGGCTTTGCATTCTAATGTTTGGCGGTCAGGAATTAAAATATCCAGTTGATTGGCAGTTCAGGATTATTACTGAACAGCAATGCCATCCAGGAATTATCGATGAGCTTCAGAAAGTTTTAACTGCATTCGAGGTTGTTAATCCGTTATCAATTGGGCGCGAATCCCAAAACGGCAAATACCTCACTTGCCAAGTGAAAGTATCGTTTCCAACCCGTGAGTACATGGAATCACTCAGCGCTGCTTTGGCTGCCGTCTCTGGCGTCAAAATGGTGCTTTGACTGTTATAATATCTCACTTCAAGTCCGCACGCTAATTAATTACGAAAGTTATTTATGACCTGTTTGTTATGGGAAATCACGAAGTTAATAATAATACTTCGGGCTGGCAGTTTATGCGCAACTTAAAACGCGTATAGCCTAAACCACTGGAAATAAGCAAATCAGTTTTTGATTCGTTATTGCGGAAGTGTCCATAATCCAGATGGGTTCCATAAATTGAAGACGTTGACAGCGCGCCGAAGCCCGGTAAGCGCAATTGACCACCATGAGTGTGCCCACATAGGATTAACCCGAAATTCGTCAGTAGATCGCGTTGAGACAAGAGTATTACGGCATCTGGGTTATGTGCCAGCATTATTCGAAACCCCGCAGGGTAAGATTTTGGCGGTTGTGGATTACCATATTTAAAATCATCAACGCCGAAGAATGACAATCCATCCGTACTAAACCATTGCTGACAAAGTAATTGAAATCCTGCCTCGGCAAAATAGCCACCCCAGCGTTCCGTTGAAATCCAACGTCGTCGAAACTCCCAGTTCCCTGGCATTGCCAGTTTTATCGGCACGTTAAGTGTTGCGAGCGCTTGTAACGCCTCTTCAAGGTAACAGGCGTAAGTGGTTAAGTCACCACCAAAAATCAAGATATCAGGAGAGAACTCCACAATATAATTGTTGATGTCCTCAATAAAAGCGTGATAAACTTCAGACGGTTGATCCCAGTGCAAGTCGGAAAAAAACATGATTTTTTTACCATTAAGCGCTTGAGCTGGGTCAATGACGTAATGGGTCAAAACAGAGGTTTTGCCATTTTTAACGATTTTCCGCGCACCATAATCCGAGATTCTTTGCCAATCTTGCAAGCGGTGGCGATAATTTAAATTTATCGCCTCCATGGTCACTGATTATTCACCATTAATTTCTGAAATGATAGTCAACGGAAGAGCAGTAACTTTTTTGACCGTACATTTGGTTCCATCGGGTAACGTAGCGCGCTCTCCTGCAGATTTACCCAATATGGCTTCACCCATTCTGGTTTTATAAGATATCCAGTTTTTCTCTGGTTTTCCGTCACGTGCGCCAAGCAGATAATAGGTTTCTTTTTTACCGCCATCATGTTCAATTTCGACACAACTACCGATAATAGCGCGACCACGAACGGCAACGGTTTTAAAGTCCATCGGCTGAATAGTACCAAGGTCATGTTCAAGGTCGCCACGGCGACGGGACAGGAAATTACGGCGTTCTTTGGCTGCATCATACTCTGAGTTCTCACGGAAGTCACCGAGCGAACGAGCAAACTTGAGCGCTTCTCGGTTTTCAGGTTGATCCACGCTGATCAGCTTTGCCAACTCTTTACGCATATTAGCGTGTGACATTATTGAAGTAAACAGTTGTTCTTGTTGTGGCTCTTGATCTTGCTCGTTTTGCCTAGCGGCGAGGATTTTCTCGCCGATACCGTTTTCGATATGTAAACGAACTTTATCCGAAAGGCGCGCCAGTTTTACGAGGAGACTTTGTTGTTCGCCACCACCAAACGATGCGGAATTTTGCAACGCAGAAGTGATAACGCCAACGTCTTCGCCGGCATTAGCAATCAATAATCTATGAAAATCGGCTTTGTTTAATAACAGCTTGCGTAGTTCACGCTGCGCTGGCTGCCATGCTTTCGGGAGCTTTTCTTTGCCCAAAGCGTGAAGCACTTGGTCAATAGTAATTGCTTCCGTCAATTCTGAATCAACTTTTTTTGCATTGCGAAAAATCCAGACGATGATGTCACAACTGAGCCGCGGTAACTTTGCTACAGCATTGGTAAATTCAGTGTTTTCTGGGTCGCCAATTGCGTTAATGCAACGCAATGGTAACGCACAAGCCAACTCAGCCAATACTGGTCCGGAATAGATGTGATGCAACAGTTCAGCGACTGATTCGAGCGATTTAACTGAAATTGCGGCCATGATGGCGACTTTTCTCATGTCTGGGTCACGCTCCATACTCGGCAGAAATGGAGCTTTGCCTTTTAGTGGGCTGAAAACTTCGATCGCGTCACTTTTTAGATCAATACGCGGAACAATCATCGCGACACATTCTGCCAACTTGGGACCTTCACGCAATGACACCTCACTCTTGAGACGGGTGAAAAATTTCCTGAGCTGCTCAACCTCTTCTGCAGAAAACATCTCTGCATCATCTGCTTCATCTTTTAAAAGCGAATACAGTTCTTCTATACTTCTGGCGGCACAGGCTTGACGTTGTTTAGCTCCTGTAGCACTGGCAGAAAGATTCCACCAATTTTCAAAATTTGCAAGAGTAGCAAAATTTTCTGGGGTTAATGAAGCGAGAGCAATATGTTTAATTTGTTCTTCGGTAATGGGCAAAATAGCTTTGCGAGTGGCAGTGTCGCGATACTCGTTGGAGCTGTATTTGGTACGAGGATCAAAGCCGGAGAGCTTCAAGGTGTCTGGTCCAGGTTCGAAGAAAAATGCACCTGATAGCGCGATCTCTAAAGGAATTGCCAGCGATCCGCCTCCCGACAACAGCGATACACCAAGGGAAGTGGTAATTCCATCAACGTTGCCTAGTGTCCCCCAGCGCGGTGGATTATCAAGAAATACATTGAGACCATTTTTAAGTTTCAATAAGATTTGGTAACGTTTATAAACTTCCGAAAGTGGAATGTTGTGGTCTCGAGCGCCGAGCGCGCGGAAAAAAAGGTTTTTACTGAGAAATGGTGGTAAAAGATATTTAAGCGATTCAACGACTGCCCGACGAAAAATCGGTGTGTCAACGGGATTGAGAGCTGCGACTTCCATACAGAATTCTGCTTGACGTCCTTCTAGGTTGTCAGTCCAAGCTTCTGCCAAAAAATCAATATGTGGAGCGATCTCTGGGATCGTCAGATCTTGATGATTTTGTAATTCACGAAGCAATTTATTCAAATACTTCCCAGTGTGGTCGTCTGCCGCCGCCAAAAAAAGGTCTTCTAATTTCATAGTTTTATAGTTGCCTGGTTATTAAATTTTAAAGATAGCGCCAACTGTTTGATCAGCTGAGCCTATAAAATACACCTGAAAAACTTCTAATTCAACCCTGTAAAAGCAGATTTGTGGATGAATTTATTGGATTATTGAGAGAAATATATCAAAGAGAGTCATTGGCATAAACGAGTAGTCTGCCCTATTGTTCCAACTTTCCTTCGCCTAAAATTGTATCTTTTAATGAATTTAAGGTGGATTTTCTACAAATTGAAGACTAAATTGCAATTTACTTATTTAACAAAGGCATAAGGTTTATTGTGAATTTTCGAAAATTTATTCTTAAAAAAACTTCCGACTCCACCAATTTAGCTTTCCTGGTCAGTCGTCGTCGTTTTTTTATTAACCTCAGCGCGACTATTGCTTCGGCATTATTGATGACTTTTTCTATTCCACCGCTCGGACTCAGTTTCCTCGCATTTTTTGCAATGGTTCCACTGCTTCTGGTCATCTTTTGCAATAATCTCAAACCTGTGGCAGCGGCCGGATATAGCTTCGTGTACGGCTCTATTTGGGGTTTTATGGCATTTTTTTGGTTGCGCGAAATTGATCCAGTGATACCATGGTTGATGGGGCCGGCACAAGCTTTATTCATAATGGCTTGGGGTGGGTCGGTATCTTTTTTGACACGTTATATTCTTACTTGCCCCGAAAAATCCACTGGCCATCTGTCATCACTGCTATTGTCCGCCAATCGTCAATTTCGCCAATTTGTACTGGCAGTCGTGATTGCCGCAACATGGTGCTTGATGGAGTGGTCACGTTCCTGGGTATTGCCATGGAATTATTTCTCCACTGCAATGTGGAACACCTTGCCATTAATCCAGGTCTGTCGCTTTACCGGAACCTATGGTATCAGTTTTCTATTGATGCTCTTTAATGTTTGCCTTACATTTTACATTATGGATCCAAAATTCGATCCCGTATCCAAGAAGGTTCGGCGTCCATGGCTATTGATTATCGCTGTGGTGATGGTAGTCATGGTATTCCTCGAAGGAATATTTTTTATTGTTCATCAAAATAAACGAAAGATGCAAACCACTACATTTCGTGCTGGATTGGTTCAGGGGGATATCTCTCAACGGCGCAAAGCTGACAATAATGAAGCGCTCGAAGCACTCGACATTTATTTAGGTTTATCCAAACAATTGTTAAGTGCTTCGCCTCTACCGGACATTGTGATCTGGCCAGAAACCGCGGTGCCTTATCCTTATCGCGCTTACTATGATGCCAGCGGAAAATTTAGGCGTGGAGTTCAATTGTTAGCACGAAAATATAATACTCCGTTTATGTTCGGCACCATCGACTTTGAAGATCTTCCGCGCGAAGTTAAACGTGAACCCAATACTTATAATAGCGCATTTTTGGTCAAGCCCGCTGGTGATATCGCTGCCCGTTATCACAAAGTACAACGCGTGCCATGGGGAGAATATATTCCAGGGCGTTCATTGCTGCCGCAGTGGATTATCAAAATAATTGACATGCATCGTGACCTTACTCCGGGGACATCACTTGATCCCATATCAATTTTACCAGGAGTTCGTGCTGGAGTCAGCATCTGCTTTGAAAGCGTCTTCCCTTTCGTGTCTCGAGGCGAAGCGCGCCGTGGAGCAAATCTTTTGGTAGTGCTCTCCAATGATGCATGGTATCCCACTAGCAGCGAGCCGGCACAACATTTAGCCAATGCGATATTTCGCTCCATTGAAACTGGCCTGCCACAACTGCGTTGCGGCAATAATAGCACCAGCTGTTTGATTAGTCCAACCGGCTATATTTCCGACTGCTTATTCAAGGAAGCTGATGAAAAAACCGGACTAATATTGCCGGCACCCAATAAACGTGGTCGTGCGGCCGGAGTCATTCCAGTTCAGGTTGAAAAAGATCCTCGACCAACTTTTTTTGTTCGTAATGGTAATCTTTTCATCCTTTTTTGTTGGATAGTTGTTCTTGCAGCTTTTAGTTTTTCCATTTCCGGTTGGCGATCATGCCGAACAAAATATCTAAAAATGTTTACTGCTACGGAGCGCAAATAATGAAAAAAATCGGGTCATCACAACGTTTAGCCGCCGCATTTTGTGGCTTTTTCGCGGTGTTTTTGCTACGTGCCAATCTAGCTATGTTGGAATATCCTTTAGTATGGTGGGTGATTGTTTTAGCCGTAATTATTACTATTGAGGCTGGAATTATTGCACTCGCGGGGTTTTCTCCATTATTGCAATTCTCACAACACATTGGATTGCGGGGCACATATTGGCTAGGCTGGTTTATGTGTTTGTCTGCATTTGGAGTTTTCCTCAACAGCGCTTGGGCCACAGATTGGTTGATGGTTACATTAAACGGCATTTTTACTTTAGCACTGTTTTGGGTTTCTGTAAACATGGTCAGCGAGCTTAAGAAAAATAGCAAAGCATCCCCGCGCTACAATATTCTTTATATCCTCTTGCTTTTGGCTACGGTTATTGGGTTTGTGTTTATCCGTTCCCACCAAGGAGTGCTACTAATGCCTGCAGCTATTTTGGCATCAGCCATGGCGAATATTGCATTGGTAGTTTTACTCTCTGCAATTATGTCTCGCGAATGAAGTTTCTGATTGTTTAAAATTAGCGCGCGCATTATGCGCGCGTGAATTTCAAAATCACCTAAAGCGGACGTTCAAAAAGATTTATACCATTGAAACTATTTTTAGAGTTACTATATTTCGGGAAGAAGAGGTTATCAGTCTCTAAACAAACTTATTTATGGAGGATATGCCATGCGCACCGATAATAATCGTATTTTTTTGATAGCATTGGCCGTTTTGGTCGGAGGGTTTTTATTATTTATGATTTTGCCAGGATCTGGTTGTTCCAAGAAAAAAGATGCTCAAACTACGGCAAATAAAGATAAAATGTCGCCGGCAATGCGCACCTATTTCGAACGGATAGAAAATCCACCCACTCCAGATAAAGCAATGGAGATACTTCGAATTGGGAACCAGCGTTATGTCCAAATGAAATCGAACTACGCTCTAGGCAACAACATTGAACGTCGAAGTTTCTTAAAAGACGGGCAATGGCCGTATGCCATCATCTTAACCTCCTGCGATTCGCGTATTATACCTGAATATCTTTTTGACGCTGGGCTCGGCGATTTGGTGGTAATTAGAGTTGCAGGCCCAGTTCTCGGGACATCAGTCTTCAGCGCGATTGAAAACGTACTGCTAGAGGGCCGTTGCCATTTGCTCGTGATCATGGGACATGAAGATAATATTGCCATCAAACAAGCGATTAAAGCGGTAGAACACCCTGGCTCCAGTGAATCGTTCTGGATTGACTCAGTTGGACATAAAATCATCCCATCCGTACTGAATGCGAAGAAAAACAGATCTGAAAATTCACGCATGGAAGAGGCCGTTTCGCGTTTGAATATTGAAGCGGTTATGGCTGAACTTAAAGCGGGAAGTAAACTCATCCAGCGCCATGTCGATTCCAATAAACTAAAATTGATCGGCGCATACGCCAAAATACACTCTGGCAAAGTCGGTCAATTGAAAAAGTAAACG
>DLIO01000057.1 GCA_002483765.1 Lentisphaeria bacterium UBA7640
GCTTTGCTTGGCGCACTCATTTTATTTCTCCTTATTTTTTATTTTGTTGTCATAATGAAATGTTTTAGCTCTTCGGGACTGTAAAGACGACGTCCACCAACCTTATAAGATTTAAGCCCTTTCTTTTTCCACTGCCAGAGTGTACTTCGGGAAATGTTCCCACTGAAGTCACAGGCTTCCTTTTCGGTAAAGAAACCAACAGGGCTTTCCTCCGTTATAGGTTTCATTTCAAGAACGGCCCATACATTGTTAAGAACTTCTTCGGTAAAGGTTTCGTTGACTATTTTTTTCATTACTATGTCTTTAGTTATATTCATTTTTTCTTCCTCATATTTTATTATAAACTTCAATTTGCGATAATACGCATCATATTTAGCGTATCTTTACGTATAATACGCAAGCAAAATTCGACATAACACAAAACAAGACAAGAAAAACCATATTTCTATATTTTGGACAAAAAAAACCCCAGTAGACAGAATAAAACTCTGTCTCTGGGGATAGGACGCAATGGATGCAACAGGTTATGCGACCATAAGTTCTCGCCTTACTCTTTGGATTTCATCTACTTTCACATCAGGAGAAAGGATACGTCCTTGACGTTTCAAACGAAATTTCACAAGCCAATTACCCACCGCCTTGCTAGAAATTCCATATATTTTTCCAATTGTCACATTGCTGTATAAGAGAATTAAACGTTTTAGAGCCTCCTTTGTAGGGCACAAAGGTTGTGATTTTGGCTCAGGAATCTCAAATTTAAGTTCAACGAGATTATTGATATGTTCTTTATTTCTCTGGTCTCTAGCCTCTCGCCCTTTTGCTCGTATTTTCTCATACAGACGCATCATCTCTACAGATTCCCATCCCAACATATTCATGGCATCTCGGACTTCAACATTCCTTTCCGCCAACAATGTCATAAATGTCGTTCTGAAAGAATGGAAGCTATAAATACAACCATTCTTTCTTCTCTGTCTGCCTTCTTTGGACAACTGGGTAGTTTCCTTGCCCAAAGCTTTTTCTACAATCTTCTTGCTTTTTTTCGTAGGCCAACTACCATTCATATAGAATTGTGCAATCACTGGATTGACATAAGGAGAGTTTTGATTCTGTTTTTTACGCCTTTGCAAAAGATTTGCGAGATGTGGGGATATTGGAAGGCGAGCCGTATTTCCGAAATTAATTGTCTTTTCGGGCGAATATTCAATAAAATCACCATCTATCTCATCCCATTTGAACAATGCCGCATCTTTTAATCTCATCCCTGTCTGTGAACCCACAATAAACAAGTCCAACCAATCCTGGCCTTCTTCAGCGGCGGTTTTCATTACTCTTGCCAACATATCTTCATCAAATGGCAAATGGGTTGCTTCTGATTTCTTGGATACCTTCTGTGGTTGAATAACTTCTGGGACAAAAGGATTACGAAAGGGTAGTGATTTTAAGCGGTCAATCATTTTATAGACACTAGAAAGAAAAGCCAAATATTCATTCATGTTTCTCGGTGAATATCGCTCTTTCAACAGAAAAGACTTAAAGCGAATGGCTATACTTTCATTAACTTCGTCAAAAGAGGTTAGACCTTGCGAAAGACAGAAATTGACAAACTTAGTGAACCATGCTTTTCTTTTTTGCTGATGGGCTTCAGAAGTAGTGCTAAAGTTGGGCGAGTGGCTATACCATAGCTCAAAAACATCTTCCAGAGGCAATTGTTCATAATTAGAATCAATAGTCTCCATTACCAATTTAGTTATTTGGGCTGGATTTTTCTTTTTTCTAAGTTGTTCTTCTGCCAGTCTTTCAGCACTAAGATATTCAGCTACAAACTTTTCCGCTTCTTTGCGGTCTGTAGTTTTAGTATTGAATTCTTTGTCTTTACCATTGATGAACCTACGGAAACGATAATTGCCTTTACCTTTCTGAAACAATTTCGGATTTAATGTTTTTTTTCTTGCCATAATCGGCCTCCTAATACTATGTTTTGTGTTTTTCACCTCATGGGAATAAGCCATGAACATCATAGTATTATATTCAACAACATAGGACACTTTACACAAGAGTCCTAAAGAATTTTTGAATATTTGGGGCGATTTTTGGGATATTTGTCTTTTTTTTATAATATGAAAAATGAATACTTTTCATAAATGCTTGATAATAAGCAAAAAAGAGATGGTCGGGGTGAGAGGATTTGAACCTCCGACCTCTGCGTCCCGAACGCAGCGCTCTAGCCAAGCTGAGCCACACCCCGTGGAAATCCGTCAAACAAAGAAAAAATACATTTAAAAATCTCAAATGCAATTCATGTGGATTATTTTTTAACCGATATTACAACCTTTTTCAGCGAACCTTCGCCGACACTTTCGGTTATGATCTCCGAATCGTCTTGAAGAGTAATATGAACTATTCTGCGGTCACGCGCATTCAACCGGGGTAGTGTTACAGGTTCACCCCAACGTTTAGCTTCCTTGGCGGAATCTAGCGCCTGTTGACGCAGATTATCACTATCATCGCCATTGTCGCTTTCGTTTTCATCAAAATCACGGTTGCGCGAATAACCACTGCTGCGACGTTCGTCGCGGCCACCATGCTCATTGCGGTCATCGCGTTCTTCGCGAAAATTTTCACGTTTTTCACGGAAGTCATTGCGTGGTGGTGCTCCGGCATAGCCATCAATGTCCAACGTAATACGCGGGAACTCTGTATCTTTGTTGAATAACATCCGATTCAGAAGCATTTGAAGGCTTTCCAAGGTCTGTCCTTTGCGTCCGATAATCCGTCCAGCATCTTCAGACAAAATTTTGATAACGATTTTTGAATTTCTTTCTTCAGCTCTCAGCTTGGCATCCAATCCGAGGTATTCCAACATAGTGCCAAGAGTGCTAATGGTTTTTGATTTCTGTTCTTCGATTTTTTCAGTCATTTTAAGTAACTCCTTACTTGCTTTACGCTTTTACCGGCTTATCCGTTGTAGCCTTATTATTTATGTTTTTGGTAAGTTTTTGGGTTAACAGCATCTGTAGTATGCTGAATACTTGGCTAACCGTCCAGTATAATGTTAAAGCGGACGGCAGATTATATAGAATCAGTAGCATCATCACCGGCATGAATAGCATCATTTTTTGCTGCATTGGATCGCCGGCTTGCGGCATCATTTTTTGCTGCATGATCATCAGTCCGGTCATCATGAGCACGAGCGGATTAACGGCGAATCCGCCTATCTCAAAAATTGTATCGGGTTGCGATAGATCCTGAGCCCACAGAAATGAGACATGGCGCAGTTCAACAACAGAGTCAAGTGAGAAATAGAGTGCCATAAAGATCGGTAGTTGGAGCAGTAACGGCAGGCAACCGCGCATCGGGTTTATTTTCTCACGCTTATACAATTCCATCATTTTGGAATTCATCAGCTGCGGATTATCTTTATGTTGTTCTCTAATGGCTTTAATTTCAGGCTGAAAACTCTGCATTTTCTTCATGGAAACGTTGGCTTTGTGAGTAACTGGCCACACCAACAGTCGAACAATTATAGTCAGCATAATAATTGCCCAGCCGTAGGAACCACAGAAACTTTTCAAAGACAATAGCGACCACAACATTACTTTTGCTAATGCATTCATTGGGCGCCATGACATTAAACGTAAAGTGTATGAAACCGAAGGATCAAAGGCATTAACCTCGGAGGCGATTTTGGGTCCAAGATATGATTTGAAGTTCAACGTCTCGTTTTGTTGAGGAGCAAGAGTCAGTTCTTTGTAAACGCCGCCGACATCAGCTTTATAATAAGACGGTGTGCCACCAAACATCTTTGATAGAAAATTTCCACCCAACAGTTCTTTTTCTGAACTAGTAACTGGAATTTTTTGTTCGTGATATTGATCGATAGTGGAAAAAGGTTTGCTCTCGGCGAGCAGGATGGTCATAAAATAGCGATTTATCAAAGCTGACCATTTAACTGGCAATTCTGGTTTAAAGTTAAATTTAGCATCGTTTGAGGTAACGCCTATGTTTTTTACGGCGTTGTCTTCGGTCATAAATTCGAGCGACAACGTTTCACCACGCACCATGTCACCAGACATCAATGAAAAAGGTTCTAAAGTGCCACCACCAATTTTTAAATCTCTAACTTTAATGTTCTGATCACTAAGGTTTTTAAGTTCAACATTATAATCTAGGCTGTAATTGCCAGATATTTTCCAATATTGCTTGACCAAAACATCCTGGTTGTCAATAGCAATACGACGAATTAATCGATAAGTATTCGCTTCAGACAAGTTGTTCTCAACAATCTCTTTTACTACCCAATCCTGACTCTTTGACGATAGACTCATAATTCCCGGTCGACCACTAAGCGAACCATCTAACTTTATATTTTCTTTGTGATCGCCTTTAAAATGCTTGTCAAAAACCACTTTTGTGACTTCACCTTTAACGGGGTCAATCAAAATAGTAACAAATTCATTATGCAATTGCTGAAGTGGTAGGTCAACCAGATTCTTATTTCCGCTTTCATCATTGACACTACTGGGTGTCGTGACTGCGACTGGCTTCGTGGTTATTGATTCAGGTTCTTGAACCGTTTGGACCGCAGCTGGTGGCGTTTGAGGCGATTGTTCAGGAATCCAGCCCATCATCTTACAAAACGGCACCCACCCCATAACAAAAACAATACACAGCACAACGGCAATAACCGTTTCTTTATCAAATTTCACAATAACATCCTCATCATTTTCCTTTTTTGAGCTCAGGCACTGGATCGAATCCGCCTTTGCTGAACGGCTGGCACCGCAGTAATCTCCAAACAGTCAAAGCCAGTCCTTTAAAAAACCCATGCACTTGAAACGCTTCGAGTGCGTAATGCGAACAAGTTGGCGCAAATCGGCAACATCCAGGCAAGCATCGTGCGATGCTCAACTGATACCCTTTTATCATTATGATTGACAACCCGACTGGGGAGAAAAATTTTCGCCATTGACCAGTAAACCTGCTCTTTTGAACATCCGTTCCATCTGCACTTGTACGTCCTGTTGCTTGCAACCGGCCTTCATCTTTATTCTCGGAATCAAGACAAAATGCGCCGGAGATATTCGCTGTTTGATCATTCGAAATGACTCCCAGCATAATCTTCTGGCGCGGTTTCGCTCCACCGCCTTCAGGCTGTATTTTTTCCCACATATGACTCCGCCACGTAATTTCCCGTCTGGAGCACAAGCAGCTGATAAAACGAATAAAGAACAAACCGATTTCTCACCATTGTTCCGAACATAATCAAATTCTGACTTCAAACGCAGTTTATCGGTGCTCTTAAGCGAACGTTTCAAGCCGAGAACTGCCTTGTTCATCGTTAACTTAGATTACGGTCAATTTACTGCGACCCTTTTGACGGCGACGCGCCAATATAAGACGCCCATTTTTATCAGACATTCTGGCACGAAAGCCAAATTTACGTTTTCTCTTCAATACGGAGGGTTGATAAGTTCTTTTCATATCGTGTTTCTACCTTCTTTGGACATGTGTTTCAATATTTATGTTCAGCTTAACCATATCTAGCTGAATACGAATTTAAAATTAAAAATCAGAACCAATGAATTTACTTTATATCCGAACAAATGCAAGGACATTGTGTCACAAACTAACGAAAAATATTTGACAACAGATAGCTATTTGTTATATTAACCTACTTATGGAAACTTATAATTTTGAAATCTTAAAAATCGAATACGGCATAGAGATGCTTGAACTTGATGGTCATGTGGTGGCTGAAATAACCGCACTCGTCACCGCCAAGGCAGAAAAAAGGCAAATGCTGACGACGGCATTATCAGTTGACGGCCATACACTGCTACCCTCAGGAAAAATTATCCTCAGTGTCGGCGAAACTACTTCCGGCTTACGCCCAATTAGAATTATTGACCCCTTGACTATCAATACTCCTTTCTCCAAAGGTGGTTACATCATGTACATGACTTTCACCGGAATAGACAATAAAACCATCAGCCACAAATCGCTTTTAGATATTCCGGTTACCGAAAAAGTTAAAAGTTAGAAGTTATTCGCTATTTTATAGATTATTAATTTAAATATGGTTGATTTTTTAAAAAAAATAGTTATATTGTTTATTATTTAATCGGGTTGGCAGGGTTTGCAAACTCAAAACAAGGAGAATGATGATGAGTAAATTAGCGTTGTTAGGGGGCAGTAAGGCGATAACCAAAGAGGCCGGCGATATGTTCAAATGGCCAATTATCAACCAAGAAATGGAGGACGGAACACTTCAGGTTCTTCGGGAAGGTAATATGTCTGGAACCGATTTGACCAAGAAATTTGAGCGCGGGTTTGCGGACTGGCATGGGCTTGAATACGGCTTGGCTCACAGTTCAGGAACAGCGGCACTACAATGCGCTATGTATGGTGTTGGCTTGGGAGTCGGTGACGAAATGATTTGTCCAAGCGTTACTTACTGGGCTTCGGCGGTGCAAGCACTTTCGCTTGGCGCAGGAGTGGTTTTCGCAGATATTGACCACGATACTCTATGTATAGATCCAAATGATATTGAACGCCATATTACTCCGCGCACTAAGGCGATCATGGTGGTGCATTATCTTTCATATCCGGCAGATATGGACGCAATCATGGCAATAGCCCGTAAACATGACCTAAAGGTTATTGAAGACGTTTCACACGCGCAAGGCGGACTCTTCAAAGGGCAAATGCTTGGAACTTTTGGCGATGTCGCGGCGATGTCACTTATGAGCGGCAAATCGTTTGCTATCGGCGAAGGTGGTATCATGATTACCGATAATCGTGAAATTTATGAACGCGCAATTATTTTCGGTCATTACGAACGCCACTCCGAGGTTAAGGATGAAAATTTAAAACCATTAATCGGTATTCCACATGGCGGTTATAAATACCGTCTGCACCAGATGTCTTCCGTAGTGGGATTGGAACAGCTCAAGAAATATCCCGCAGAAATGGCTGAGATTGATAAAGCAATGAATTATTTCTGGGACAAACTGGAAGGATTGCCAGGAATTCGTTCACACCGTCCAGCCAAAGACTCTGGGTCTACCAAGTCCGGTTGGTATGCTTCGCACGGCATTTATGTCGCGGAAGAGCTCGGCGGATTATCGATTGGCCGTTTTTCAGAAGCATTGGCGGCAGAAGGTGCGACAACGTGCGCTGCTGGTTGTAACCGCGCTCTTCATACCCATCCATTGTTTTATGATGTCGATGTTTATGGTGCTGGCAAACCGACCGCTACTGCAGGAATGCCAGAAGGTACTGATCTGCGTGCTATCACTGGAGCTTTGCCAGAGTCAGAAATCATTCAATCACGTGTTTTTAATATTCCATGGTTCAAACATTTCAGACCAGAAATTATTGATGAATATGTGGAAGCATTCAAAAAAGTGATTAAAAACCACAAAGAACTGCTTAAAGATGATAAAGCTCGGCAGGAGTCAGGACAATGGGCACTGACCGCTCGTAAGAACTGAGCGTAAACAACTCATATTTAAAATCAGAGTGGACATTGTGTCCACTCTGATTTTTTTATTTAATCCAAATCAATCTTCAAAGATAATTAATTCATTGGCGGCGCGGATTTTTTTCTTAACGCGTTTGCGATCAATATCCCCGCCACTATTTTCTAACGACTTTTCCCAATATTTTACAGCGCTAAGGTAGCGCCGCAACTGCCAGTAAATATCGCCGGCATGATCAGCAATTACACTATTGATATTTTCCGGCGACTTGCTCAATGCTTGATCAATATAAACACGAGCATTCTTAAAATCTTTTTTCCGATAAAATAGCCAAGCCATACTATCGATAATTTCAACACTATCTGGATTCGCTTTTAAAGCGTGCACGATCAACTCTTCGGCTATTTCCAGATCAATATTCAGCGCCGCATAGGTATAACCTACGGCGTTGGCAATTTGGGGATTATCCCAGCCAAATTTTTGTTTAATGACTTCAGCATATTTTTTTACCAATTCCGGATTGCCACTCTTCTCTCCAACATCCAGAAACATAAAATAGAATGGGAACCCAATTTTATCAGCGTATTTCTGGACTGACCCTTCCAACAATTCAATTGCCCGACCATATTGCTGCAAATAATTTAATGCGCTTACTCGCAACCGAAATGCAATAAAATCATCTATGCCAGCAAGATACTCAAGCGCCTGCTGGTAGTTTCCAGTTTCATAGTATGCTGTCCCAAGCAACATCTTCGCATACTGATTGTTTTGTTGAAGCAATAAAAAACTTCTAAGGATGGGAATCGCGGTCGCAAACTTGTTAGTAAAAATCAGTGACTCGGCGTATTGCAACTGAACCCACTGGTTTTTAGGCAACTGTAATGCTAAAGAACGCCGGATTTCTAACGCTTCATCATTCTTACCTACACGAGTATAAAACGCTCCTAGCATTCCCCAGAACGCCTGATTCTTCGGAGTCTTTACCAGTTGAGTCTGAATGGCACTAATGGCCAAATCATATTCACCGAGCCGTTCATAAAAACCAACAAGTCTCTGTGCGTCATTAGCATCGCGTGGTTGGTTAAATTTTTCTAAAATGATTTTTATTAAAAGATTTTTTTCAACGCTGGCATTTTCACGCTGTGATAAAGGTACGGAATCAGAAACCTCCATACTCCGATAGAACAGTGCAGCCGACTCTACAAACTCAAAATTATTGCTAAATTGGACATTCGTTTTAATAACTTTTTGAAACAGTTGATCTCCTTCGTCAAAACGGTCTTGGACTGCAAGCAATTGCCCAGTAATCGCAGTGATACGGAGTGCGGCTAATAGCGTTTGCGCATCAAGATCGCCAAAACTTTTGACTGTGGCGAGTGCGGTCAAAGCCAGGTTAGTACGTATTTTGGGGTCAGTATCGGAACTTGAAATCAAAGCAGCGAGATTCAATTTTAACGCTGAAGGATTTTCACTCGCTAGCTGTTGTAATTCTGGACGGCAAGCCTGTGCCACCTTTGGGTCTTTGAGTTTTTGGAAAAGCACAACTAACGGCAATTCGCCGAGAGAATCGTTGCGCAGTGCTTTCATCAATAATTTAGCAGCAATAATATCGTCTTTTTCCTGTAACGCCGATATAAAATCAACAATCTGGCCAACGCGTTCAGTATCGACGTTGTCAGGTTTTATCGTTGGAACTTTAGCAACATCGCCGCCGATAGTTAAAAAAAAGAGTCCAAACTGTAAAACAAAAAAGGATAGTACGGATAAAGATCGTTTCATATTTTAGCTCCAAAATCAAAAAAATAAAACCCTTTTGTCATGCCATGCATCTACAAAAGGGTTTTTATCAGCCGTAAAAAAATTATTTGTTTTTATGGCGTAGCGATTTCAGCTGTTTACGACGTTTGTGCTTGGCAATCTTTTTACGACGCTTTTTCTTCAAGTTTCCCATTTCATAACCTTTCTGTTGTTTTATGTTATTTGGCTAAGTTCAGACTTTTATAATGAACTATATAACTTAGTCCATTCTACAGAAATTACATTCCATATATCTAAAAAAGTGGCTGATTTTTCCCCGTCACATCAAATTATTGCAGAAAAAGTCTCATAAAGTTAGAAATCATGATAAGGTTTAGGTGAGAATAATATGTTCTTCTGGAAAAGATAGGTGACTCTGGCGATTTTTGCTCATTAAAAACATAAAAATCAAGAAGGGACCGACACGGCCGACAAACATACAAATAATTAGTGCTGTTTTGCCATAAATTCCAGCGCCATCGGAGTACCCCAACGACAAGCCAGTAGTAGTCAACGCTGACACTACTTCAAAACCGATCTGTTTTAGGGTGAATTCAGAAGCGTCTACAGTCGTGGCAACAATAATAGAGCCGAGAACCGCAATTAATACGTAAACCAGCATGATGGCAAAGGCTTTGATATGGTATTCCTGTGCTATTTCGCGCTTAAATACAACCAGCTTCGTTTTGCCTCGGATACTATTCCAGATACAAAGAATAACCAGCGCAAAAGTCGTAGTCTTGATTCCGCCTCCTGTCGAGTTGGGCGAAGCGCCGATCATCATCAGTGCCACCAACACAAACTGTGTCGATGAGCTCAATGCACTCAGATCTACCGAATGAAACCCGGCTGTCCGCGCCACCGTAGACTGAAAAAAAGCATCAACACATGACATCCCTTCAGGTGCTGCAAGCTGTTCCAAACCCATAATAGAAAGCGTGCCAACAGTCAGTAGTACAAATGTTGTTATCAAAACAATTTTAGTATTAATTCGATAATGGGTCTCCCGCTTATGATGAAAGACGTCATAAATAACATAAAACCCGAGACCTCCAGAAATAACCAAAGCAGCTAAAACTATTTTGAGGTAACTGTTTTGTTCTATTGCGAGATTTGTGTCTAAAGTACTAAAACCAGCGTTGCAGTATGCTGAAATCGCATGAAACAAGCTTTGCCAAAGTGCTTCTAGGAAAGTTAGGTCATGAGCTAAAAAACCTGGAAGCAAGAGCAGCAATCCCGTCAATTCTATGACCAAAGTATAGCCGATGACAGTTCTAATCAAATCATTAATGCCGTTGATCGGAAAATCCTCGCTGACCGACGCCAGTACCTTCTTGCCACTCCAACTAAAATCACGCCCGATTAACAATATCGCCGAGGCGGTAATGGTCACCATTCCCAATCCACCACCTTGGATCAACAACATGATAATTAACTTTCCCACCCAGTTGAAACCGTCAGTAGAAACCGAATTTAATCCTACAACACAGACCGCCGAGGTTGAAGTAAACAATGCGTCAAGCCATGGCAACCCATCATGATGAGTCACCAACGGGGATTTCAACAATAGCGTACCAATCGAAATCAACCCGAAAAATGAGAAGATCAAAAAAAACTGACTTTTTTTGGTGACGCTGATCGCCATAATTTATTTTCCGAATGCCATGGCTTCTTTTGCAGAACGCGCATCGTATGCGAATAATCCAAAAAGGGTGATCGGCTTGTCTACTGCAGTGATAGTGAGTTTATAGGTACCGTAAGGCAATCCGTTGACGCCGCGACGGTTTTCCATGAACAACGATTCGCCACTTTGAAGTTTGAATGGCAGATTGGTCGCTTGTTCAAATCCTTTATCCCCAACTTCAAATTTTAGGTTTCCGCCGTCTGTTTGATCAAGCCAAGCGATAGAAAAATCAGTTCCAGCAGCCGTTATTGTTAACGATTTTCCAGCAGGCAGTTCCGCAATTTTATCACCATAAGGCGCACCAACTGCAGATTGATAGTCTTCAATCTTCAAGTTAAAATTATCGCTATTCCAGGTTGCGGATTCAACGCCAATAAAATTTCGTCCGGGGCAAATTTTACAGTCTATGCCACTGAATTTGGCATCTTCAGCCACCAATTCGACAACATGCCGTTCGGTAAAACTCTGACGACCATGCGCAAAAAGTGAATTACGTGGATTGATTGTAGGAAATGAACGACGACCCTGTCCCACATTTTTACCGTCAACAAAAATCGCGCTATCTTTACCTTTGAAACTGCCCCAGCAGTTAAATGCCGCATCATCAATGATCACTGCGTTCTTGCGAAAAAAACGTGCATTTTCTGCTTTGTATTTGACCATCTCGCCTTCCCAACCATAACTGTTTGGATGCACACGTTCAGGAAGCTGCAACTGTGCCTGCCCAGTGCTGATCGGATCGTGGCATTCAAACGCTTTTTCCAGTTGTTTAAACCAAAGATAATGCGCACCTGCCTGTGGATGACCATCGCGCGGTACAACTGAAAGTTTGTCAACTGAACGGGTAACCAGATCGCCGATAATGCCATAATCCATAAATGGGATCTGGTAACGCAACGCCAACGCCTGCAAATCACCTTGGTTTGAGGTATAACCACCCTGATTTTGGAACAAACAAAAAACAAATTCAGTTTCAGGATAATTGCGCTGAATCCAGCGAATCGCACCTTCGAATACCGCAACTTCGTCCGGCGTGTCAGTTTTTTCATTGGCACCACTGCCAAAAATAACCAAATCCGGTCTCGCGCCTTCTCGACGCTCGAATAGCGCAGGATAAAGTTCGCGCCAACTTTTGCCTGTTTTATGACCGTTAAGTTCGGGATTTGGCGGATTTTCGAGATCTAACCACTCCCGCAGTCCGGAATGCGACTCACCAATACATGAACCATCCGCCGCCATAAAATTCAATAATATTTTCCCAGCATCCAAATTAAATTTATTCATCAATGAGCGTTTCAATCTGCCGCCATAACTAAAATAGTGCCGCGGTTGCGCCAGATATAAATCCAAATCAGGCTGGCCTACCATTGCAGCACTGAATTTGCCATTGTACGCATCACAAAGCGGGGTTTTAAATTCTGGCGACTTCGAATCTTCATTGTAAACATACAGTGGCGGATTGGCGCTACCGCGATCAATACTTGAACCCATAATCACGATATGGACGCCCTCACCCTTCCAAAGTTTTTGAATCGTACGCGGAATATGACGGTAAGCCGTTGGCGTCTCACGCAACATCCCAACTGCGGTTTCAGCTTTTATCCCACGTATCAATGAAGGGAGAAAAACCCATGCTGGTTCTGTACCAACATTAATAAATTCCACTTCAATGCCGGCAACATTTTCCTGAATTGCAATATCTTCAATGCTAATATTCTGTGATTTCGCCGCCGTATTGGGCGCGGTAACGTCTGCCATCGTCGCTACGATTAATTCTCCACGCGAACACTTAGGGAATGTTCTTTTATCAGCCATCCCAAACTGTTGTGGGGACCATTCGCCATCTTCTCGGTCAAAAGCCATTTGTTTAACCACACCTTTAATGCCAACAGTCGCCCAGAAGTTTAAACTAATTTTTTGGTTAGCAATCAAGCGCGCTTCCGGTAATGTGAAAAATTGGTAGAATCGTTTGCCGGGTTCAATTTTAACCGCATTGCGGACAAAACAGTCTGACAACACTGAAGCGGGAACATGAGAACTACGGGTGACAGTAACATCAAGTGGAGAATCGGTATTCCAACAAGCAACCTGATGAGCGGTATGACTATTGCGCTCGCCCGCTCGATGATTCATGAAGGCGTGGAAATCAAAATCCGGATTCACCAATAAATTACGCAAATCGGCGGCAGATCCGGACAGCATTGTACTCATTAATAAAAACATCAGAAACCTCGGCATAATTAATTCTCCAATAAAGATATAAATTTTGTAGAAAACATTTATAACTTTGATTCTATAATTCACGCGCGCATAATGCGCGCGCTAATTAGAAGATGCAAGTTACAATTAAAGACCGCCAGAAACTTCGAGCACAGTTCCAGTTATGTATGACGCTTCGCGGGAGACTAAAAAGCGGATTGCTTCGGCAATTTCTTCCGGTTTGCCAAAACGTCTCATCGGTATATGACTGCGATATTCCTTGATCAGATCTTCGCTCAAATCCGCAATTAACTCAGTCTCAATAAAGCCTGGAGAAACGCAATTAGCGGTGATTCCACGTCTTGCCACCTCTTTGGACAAAGATTTAATCATGGCTACTTGACCAGCTTTTGAAGCCGCATAGTTACATTGTCCAGCGAAACCTAAACGTCCTGAGGGCGAAGTGACACAAACAATACGACCGTTGCGCTTGCTCATCATCTGATGTACCGCAAATTTGCAGACATTAAAACTGCCAGTCAAATTTACCGCAAGAACACGTTCCCAATCCATTGGTTTCATCATACCCAAGACTGAATCGATCCTGATACCGGCACTATTGACCAGAATATCAAGAGAATCGTGCTTTTGCTCATAATCTAAGAAAAACACCTCACAGGCAACGTAATCAGCAACATCTAGTTTGGCCACAGTTAAAGGATAGTCAGACCATTCTGCGGCAAATGCTGCCGCAGAAGCATCATCGCCACCGTAAACCGCCGTCACTGCCGCGCCATCACGCAATAACATTTCACTCGTAGCGCGACCAATGCCGCGGGTGCCACCAGTGACAATTGCATTCAATCCTTCGAATTGTTTTTTCATCAACTTTATTTTACCGCAGTAACGTTTACTTCGACTGATTTATAACTTATAAAGAAAAAAGGGAAAATCATATGCGAAACAATGCGCGAATTGATATCCTTTAATTTATTGGCTCCCAGTGCTCGAGCAGCAGAGGTCGCCATCAAGGTCGTATAATCAAGGCGAACGGTGTCGGAGAACATGCTAGTTTTATCCGCTGAATTAGCACTGCCCGAAAAAATCGGCAGAGCTCCAAACAGATAAACGCCATAAATCTGGCTATTAACATGAAACACCTCGCTACGTGGCGCGTCTTGGTAGGTCATTCCGTTAACTCGGTTGGTGGCTGAAACATAAGAACATCCCGTAACCAACGCCAAAGCGATAGCACCCAACATCATGATCATGATTCTTTTCATTTAACAGATTCCTTTTTTAGAATTTTTTCGACTATGGAGCTCGCCTCTAATGTCAGTTTGGCGATTTCATCAAATTTTTGTTCGGAAATCATCTCTGATTTAACCATCCAGCTACCGCCACAGGCTATAACTTTTTTAAAGTTCAAATAATCGGAGACATTTGTAGAGTCAATACCGCCAGTTGGAACAAAACGCATATTAGCAAATGGTGCGCTCAACGCCTTCAAAGTTTTAAGTCCGCCATACGCTTCCGCAGGAAAAAACTTAACCACGCTCAAGCTATATTCCAACGCCATGCAAAGTTCGCTCGGCGTACAGATGCCAGGCAAAACTGGAATATGATTATCAACACAATACTCGACAACCTTGGGAACAAAGCCCGGAGAAACGATGAATTTCGCACCGTTGTCAACCGCCTGTTTGGCTTGGCTGACCGTGATTACCGTACCGGCCCCGACCAAAATATCGCCACGTTTCGCCATGATCCGAATACTATCAGCGGCGGTACTGGTTCTAAAAGTTATTTCTGCGCAAGGCAATTTACCTTCGACTAGTGCATCAGCTAGATTGTTAGCATTTCCGCACTCCTCAATAGCCACAACTGGAACAATTTTAATCTTCTCTAGTTGTTCACGAATAGTATGCATGTGGAATTTCCTTTATTTAATTTAATAATGTTGCGATTAATATTTTATAATATAACACTGCCAGAGCTAAAATCACCCACTGACGTCCAAAAAATCTATTTGTTAGCGCAATGGATGTTTTTTTGCGTAACGAGCAAAAAGTGCCAAGTATAATCCGAGCAGAAAGGCCATCGTCAGAACAATAATTTGACTGGCTAAGGTATAGCCGTACATTTTCAAAATCGTGCTGATCGGCACGATAATAGTGACAACCCCAAAACTCTTGTGAATATGCTGAGCGTAACCATTCTCATAAACCACATGATGGATTTTCGAACCGAGCGGAAACCCAAACATTCCTCCGACCGCAATAGCTCCCGCCAAACCCAGCATATGCCAGTCAACAGTTCCAGATTTCAACAAATAGGTCGTTCCACCTGCGATTGAAGTTATCAACACTAAAACTCGTGTAATTCGACCAGTAAAAGATTCTTTAAGTTTAAATACTGAACTCAAGAGAGGGCGAATTAAAATCCCGCCGCCAACGCCGAGCATTGATGAGATCAATCCAGTGAAGAGCCCCGCAATTAAAGCAAAAATACTTTGTCCGGTTTTAATTACTGTTATTGGAGCATCATAACCCGGAGTCCGGCTAAAAATAGTTTGAATGGCGATGATACCGATAAAAACAATTAGAAACCATTGAATTGGTTCCGGGCTTCCCGCCCATTCCATAATTGCAGTATTGAGATTTTTTCCCAATAAAGAAGTTAACAACGCGCCGCCGCATATCGGCACCGCTAATGCCCTGCCGTATCCACCCTTTCCCCAGCCAATATGTGGAATCTGCTTGGCGGCAGTCATCACCGTAGATGGAATCATCTGCAGAAGGCCGATACCCACAGCGGAGAGCGTGTCCACTCCAAAAATTAACATCGTTGGCACAATTATCCAGCCACATCCAATTCCCCAGTATCCTCCTGACAACATTCCGACAAACCCAATCAACGGGGCTACAATATAAATCAATTCAATTTCCATGCTAAATCCTTTAGATAAAACCCAGTGGGCTATTCACAATAATTGCTTTTACAATAAACATTATCAACAATAAATCAATCACTATTTAAATAAATTTTAGATCCTTTGTAGTAAATTTAGGCGTTAGAAAGGGAAAAGGATCAGGGATATTTAACACAGAGGCACGGAGGCGCAAAGGAAAAACAATCTAAGTTTTATTTTAAATTAGCGCGCGCATAATGCGCGCGCCAATTGTGGAATCATTTTATGCTATAATTTAAATCCGTACTGAATCACGCAAACCTAAATCCCTTGCAAACATCCTACAACCCCAAAAACGGTTACGCACCTTGTGAACTAACATGAAATGTGAAAGGGTGCTTAACACAGAGGCACGGAGGCGCAGAGGAAAAACAATCTAAGTTTTATTTTAAATTAGCGCGCGCATAATGCGCGATCGATTTAAAAAAATTAGACCTTCCCTCTTTCGTGAAAATTAGTGTAATCCGTGGATAAAAAACCCTTTTCCCCCGCACACTTCTTTCTCCGTGGCTCCGTGCATCTGTGTTAAAATTTCCCCTTCCCACCCTTCATCATTCAGCACTCCCCTTCCAACTCTCCAACTTGTTTCAAGCTTGATGGTTACTGGAACGAAGTCGGAATTGCGCTGGAGTTTCTCCGTTATGACGCCGAAAGACTCTATGAAAATATGCGCTATCGTTGAAGCCACAACGCTTTGCTACTGTTTCAATATTGAAAGATGAATGTTCTAGCAACATCTTGGCCGTTTGCAGTCGTTTTTGCGTCAATAAAACACTGAACCCCTGTCCAAAGATTTTTTTCACCAATTCCGAAGTACGAGGCGAACTCAGCCCGATAAATTCCGCTAAATCGCCAAGTCCGACCGGCTTGGAGAAATTCAACTTTAAAAATTGTTCAGTCAAGTCGCGTCGATCTCCGCCCGGATAGGCTGGTTTTACGGCGTCAACCGCTAGTTGTGCCGCTAACAATGTTCCCAACGCTAGCAAGTCATCTCTTTTTGATCGATCCAGTGGCGGCGGACCGCTATAATTCTGGTATTCCTTTAATCGACATACGCTCAATAACTCTTCGCCAGTTGCCGATTTACCGGCAAAAGGGCCAGCAAACAGCACTCCACAAACTTTGTCGTCGATATTTATCGGAATTACCGCTTCAAGAAAACCACAGTGGCAATATTTATAAAATGCTTTGCGAGTCTGTCCCAACAGTTGCTGGACAGCATCGCGATCAAATGCCATACAGGTTCTAGATAGTCTAGGATTACGTTTTTTTAAATCGGTACAAAAAGGGTTTAAATGTTCTATCGGCAGCGTGCACCCCTTAAAATATCCAATGTAATCATGCAGGCACAATCGGCAGTCGAACTGTCTTTCAAAAGCTTGTGCTGCCGTTATAAATATTTTCGAATTATTCATCTCCGCCGCCTCCATAAATTATCTATATTTAGTGTCAATGCGATAAATATACCATAAAACAGCAAAAAAGTCCATAACAAAACTCATAAAATGGTGATATACTAATAGTAGACATAAAATTATTCAAGGAACTAAATAACAAAATGAAAAGCATCAATTACAAGTTTGATAACAATATCCCAGTGATCGCCGAAGCCGATGTCATCGTGATTGGCGGTGGGCCAGGTGGAATGAGTGCTGCCGTAATGGCAGCGCGGCAAGGAGCAAAAACGGTATTAGTAGAACGTTACGGCGCTCTTGGCGGAATGGCGTCTTTCGGCGAAGTTTCACCATTCATGCGCAATCATCTTGGTGATGATACACTAGACCGACCAGTCTATGTCGACTGGTGTCGTAAAATGTGGGAATACCTACCGCCATCAGATCGAAGCGATACTTTTGACGAACTAATTACTCTTCCAGAAACTCGCAGAATTTCCAAAGACATTGCGATGCTGGCCAGTGAAGACCTTTGCTTAGAAGCTGGAGTCAAATTAATTTACCACCACAATCTCGTTGATGTGATCATGAACGAAAAAACTATCGAAGCGGCAGTCTTTTCTTCAAAATCGGGTTTTGTCGCGGTGAAAGGAAAAATCTTTATTGACGGTACTGGTGACGGCGATCTTGCCAAATTGTCAGGTTGTCGTTGCGAATTTGGCAACGAAGATGGTTTTTGCCAACCAATGACCTTGTGTTTTAAATTATCAGGTGTTGATGCAGACATTATGCCAGATCGTGCCGGAATTAACGAATTATATGACCAAGCCAAGGCCGCTGGGGAAATAGATTGTCCGCGTGAAAATGTATTGTGGTTTTTAACCCATGAAAAAGACGTCATTCATTTCAATACTACCCGTATCATTAAAAAAAGTGGCGTTTGCGGTACTGACCTCTCGGAAGCAGAGATTGAAGGGCGTCGTCAGATGCGCGATTATCTGAAGTTCTTGCGTGCTCATGTTCCAGGTTTTGCCAATGCCAGGATTCATTCGTTGGCCCATCACGTCGGAATTAGAGAAACACGGCGCGTGGTCGGTCTGATTACCCAAACTGCGGATGACTTCATCACAGCGCGCAAATATCCCGATGGCATTGTCAAAGCACGTTACGTAATTGACATCCATAATCCATCAGGTTCGGGTACGGTTATCAAAAGCATACCAGAGGATGATTGGTATGAAGTCAGTTATCGGGCAATCGTTCCCGCTGACGCTGACAATCTATTGATTGGCTGTCGTGCAATCTCAATGGATCACGAACTTCACAGCAGCATAAGAGTAATGCCGCCAGTATGTTCAATCGGTCAAGCAGCCGGAATGGCCGCATTTATGGCCATCACGGAGAACAAAAACCCCGCCGAAATCGACGGAACAAAATTAAGAAAAAATCTTGTTCAAGCAGGGGCAAACTTGTAAGAAAACAATGAAGGACGAATTTATTTTATAACGAAACACGGAGAAAACATAATAGATTCAAAAAACGATGGGACATCTAGGTCTGAAAATTTTTTCAGAGAAAGAATTTATATATATAGAAAACAATCTTTTTACACTATTTATGAGTTTGTGAGAAGACTAGGAGAACAAAATGGTTAATACAAATAAAATTCATGTAAAGGCAAGCGAATTAATTAAAAAGCATAAAAACAATCCAATACTTACGTCGAATGATGTTCCCTATCCTTCGAATCAAGTATACAATGCGGGAATTACTAAATATAACAACAAATATGTTATGGTTTTTCGCAATGATTATGGCAGGACAAGAGAAGACTATGAACGACATGAAAAAGAAGGGGGCCCATATCCTACATGCGGAACAAATTTAGGTTTAGCAACGAGTAACGACGGTATAAGCTGGACCGTCATGCCAAAGCCTTGTCTTGCCATAGAAACAGATGAGATTATACGAGTGTATGATCCCCGCTTGACAGTTATTGAGGGAAAGTGCTATATGTGCTTAGCGGTAGATACCAAACATGGTATACGTGGCGCAATTGCCGTTACTGATGATTTCGATAAATTTGAAATATTGCATATGACCGTCCCAGATAATCGTAACATGGTATTGTTCCCAGAGAAAATCAATGGTCAATTTGTTCGTTTAGAGCGCCCTTTCCCTGTTTATAGCCGTAGGAAAAGTGAGGCTTTTGATATCTGGTTATCAAGATCGTTTGATTGTAAATACTGGGGAGACCATAGTTTGTTACTTGGAGCTGAAAATATACCATTCTGTAACAGTAAAATAGGACCAGCGGCTCCTCCGATCAAAACCAAGGCCGGCTGGTTGACCACATTCCACGCTGTTTGGAATCATGGCGACAAAAAGGTATTCAAAGGTTGGGAGAATTCTAATTGGACCAAGGAGTATCACGCTGGGTTGATGTTACTTGCCCTTGATGACCCTTCAAAGATAATAGGCATTCACAAAGAGCCTTTGTTAAAACCTGAACATGATTATGAGCTCGATGGTTTTAGAGGAAACGTTATATTTCCGGGTGGAATGATACTAGAAGACTCAGGAGAAGTAAAAATCTATTACGGCGCAGCGGATACTGTTGAATGTGTTGCTACTGCTCATGTGGATGACCTGCTTGCATTGTGTTTGAATTAAAAAGCAGACTTATATAAGCTCAGATATGAGAAAGACAACAAAGTATATTTATGATCCGTAAAAAACAGGAAAAAAGAATAGCTCATAATAAATAAACAATAACCTTCAAATAAAAAGGAGGCGATTTGAACAAACAAGCAGTTAAAAGTCGATCGGGAAATAAATCTTTTCCAGAGGAAGCAATTTTTCAACATTAAACTATTATGATTAATCAGTAACCGGAGGGCAACTAATGAAATCGTATCAATCGCATGGTGAACGTCGTGTATTCAGAAATTCAAACGAATTAACAGGGAATTTAAAAATGAAACAGAGAAAAAATAAAAAAACACAACTCGTTTATATTAAGGCTTTTACGCTTATTGAATTACTCATAACGATTGCAATAATTGCCATTTTAGCGGCAATGTTATTGCCAGCACTAAATCAAGCTAGGGAAAGAGCTAAAGCCATTCGCTGTGTCAATAATCAAAAACAGATTGCACTAGGCTTTGCTATGTATGCAGATGATAACAATTCATTAATAAGGCTATATGATAGTAATAGCACATGGATTGGTACATATATTAAGGGTGGCTATCTGCCTGACAATGCTGCTCTTTTGCGTTGCCCATCAATAACACCATTTGAGGTTGCTAATCCGAACGTTTCTTTTAGTGAGGATGCTACAAATTATATGTACGTATATGGTATGCGATATGACGGTAACAGTACTCAACTTGGATATAGGGTAACGGCAGGAGGTTCAATGTATCTAACATTGAAAAAAATAAAAAGGCACTCAGAATATTTCCAATTCGGAGATTCATGGAATTCTGATTTAAAAAAACAGTTCTATGGAGTAAGGACAATGACTGCAGGTAATTCGTACTTTTACATGGCCCATAATGGAATTTTAAACGCCGGGTTTTTGGATGGGCACGTTGGGACGATAAAAGATAATGAATTTTTTGATGCCATTGCCAAAACGTACTATAACAGTGCCTGGGCTCGTTACTTCAACAAAAACGGTATTGAAAGAAGTAAATATGTGGTAGCTCAAGCAACAACGCCTTAATTAGTTATTGCACAAAGACCTAACTTTACTTTTCCGGTATAATGTAGGGTTCTGGAAAATATATTTAAAAAAACAAATTGCATTTGCAAAGAGGAGTATTATGAGAAAGAAACATTTTTTATTAATTGTCGCTTTAATTGGCTGTTGCTTTTACAGTGCAGCCAATATATTTAACGATGAGGAATTTGATAATAAATTATCAGGAAAAGTCGGTGCCGTAGTAGGCACATACAAGATGTCAAAACACACAGAAAGTGATGGAAACAATTGTGCTCGGTTAGAGATTGCGAAAATTGAACAGAGTGAAAATGGTAAAAAAACAAATATCGCTTTTTTTATCGGGGAAGATAATAGTGAACCTGGTTTTTCCGTAGAACCTGACACCGAATATAGATTTTCTCTGATGTTGAAAGGAAATCAGCCTAAAGCCACAGTCAGGATTGAAGAAACTTACGATGATTCTACCTCATTCTGGGAAATTACGCGAAAAAAAGTGAATGTTGATTTTCAGGTACCAATAAAAATTGAAACTGATAACTGGAATAAGACTGAAGGTACTTTTAAAACTTCTAGCCAGGCAAAGCGGGCTTATCTTATTGTACAATTTTGGTGGGACGAAAAATATGGACCCATAATGTATAAAAAAGGAGACTATATCCTGATAGATAAAGTCGTCTTAAAAAAAGTTCCAAATAAATTGACGGCTTTGGCCACTGGTAAATATCCTCTTGAAGAAGTCATTACTTCAAAAGAAAAAATTATCCAGATAACAGAACAATCTGAGATTCCGATTATTGATGGAGATCTAAATGACAAATGCTGGCAAAACCTTCCAGTCCATAGCAATTTCACCAGCGTGGGCGAAAAAGGAGCTGCTGAAACTGGGAGTGAGTTTAAGATATTTCGTAATGGTGAAAACATTTATTTGGGGATTAAGTGCTTCGAGCCAAATATAGATAAATTACAAGCATCAATTGCCACCAACGGTATTGATGTCTGGAAAGACGATGTAGTGGAGATATTCTTTGCTCCTGCGTTTGAGTCTTCTTTTTTGCAGTTTGTCATTAGTGCAAAAGGTGGGCGTTACATCGGAGATGGCACTAAAGAATTAATGCGATACGAACAATGGGAGGGCATTGTTTCCAAATCAAAGGATTTCTGGTCTGTGGAACTAAAAATTCCTTATAGTTTGATGTGGGATAAAATCACTGAGAATAGTATAGATTATCGCATGAACGTTTGCAGGCAGCGTAAACAATCGAAAGAATTGTCCAGTTGGGCTCCGATGACAAGAAGCTTTCAGGACGTAAATGAGTTCGGCAAAACATTTTTTGGAGACGTAGAAAAATGGAGTGAAGTTCAAATTGCTGAGTTGGCGAAAGATATAGCAAAACTACCAACCTCATCTCAAGATACCTTGGCAAAAAAACTGACAAAATTAAGTACAAACAACATAGGGATACTGTATAATCAACTCGAAGCAATCAAAGAACAGATAAAATTCCTGAAAGTTGCTGATAGAAAATTTGTGGTGACTGAAGTTGCTCAGCATCGTGCTACTAGAATCCCCTTTTTACCAGATCAACTGGCAAATCCACCTGAGAAAATAACCCTTACCGCCGCAATCAATGAAGTAAAAAGCATTCCGTTAGCGATCACAAACCTCACCGACAAAATTGCTGAATACCAAATTCTACTATGTAGCGAAAAAATCAATCGAGCAGACGAAAAACCAGGCCTGGAAAGTAAATCCGCAAGGTTTCCGCTAGATAAGATTAAATGCCTTCGCGCCATCCGAGTCAAAGAAACTGATGAAAAGGGAACCGTAATCCGGTTCGACCCATTGGTTGAAATTGACCGTTCCTATACATTAACGGCACCAGGTAAAGATTCGGCATTATTCTATTACAAATTTAATTGCCAAGATATTAAACCTGGTATTTACAATGGTTTTTTACATGTCATTCCTTTAAGTGAACCAACTTTAGCTAAAGGAAGTGCTACTGAGTTGACTCAAATCCAATCAATTCCATTTGAATTAAATGTGTTGCCGATTGAATTATCACAAAAATTACGTACGCCATTGTTTTATTTTGGTATAGTCAAAGACAAAAGCATTGCTCTGCAGATGCTTGAAGAGGGAGTAACTTACTTCCCCGTTTCAGTTTGGGGTGTATCTGCAACATTCGACAATAAAGGAAATATTAAAAATAAAAATATTGATGTTATTTTAGAAAACATTGCCCAGCAACAAAAATGGGCAAATGAATACTGTCCTGGAACAAAAATCAAGCATGTTGTAATCTATTCATTATATAATACTTTTATGAAGCGTTTTGGTAAAAACCAATTTAATGTAGGAACTCCTGAATGGATGAACGCTTATAAAAACTGGATTAAATTATTTATTGAAGTGCGTAAAAAAGCTGGATTGACACCATCCGACTTTATAGTGCAGATACAAGACGAACCGGCACACAATAAAAATAGTCCTTCATTTTCAGTTATTCTAGAAGCATCTAAAATGGCCAAAGAAGTTGCCCCTGATCTAACGACTATGCTCACTCTTAGTTCAATAGTGCAAGCAAAAGAGCTTTATCAGTTTATTCCTTATATTGATGTTTATATTTTTTGGAACCCCTTATTGAATAGAAAAGGATATTTGGGTCTTGTCGAAAAATTGCGGAATTCCAATAAGCAAGTCTGGATGTATCGTTGTGATACAGGTATAAACAGTGATTTATACAGCTATTATCGTCTACATGCTTGGAGGGGGGAATATGGCAAAGTAGATGTTAATGCATTATGGACAGCGTATGGCGCTCCCAATGCGTATCCAGTCTCTTGGCGCGTTGCTGGTAGCGGCAATTTTTTGATGTTATATGGGGATGTCTTCTCTACGGTCAGAAACGAAAGTTTCATAACTGGATTTAATGATCTAAGGTATTATGACAAACTCGCAAAAGTTACCAAGTTGGCAAAGGAAAAAGGAAAAAACCCCGAATTAATAAGTGAAGCAGAAAAATTTTTGCAGGAATCTCCTGGTAATATTATTAACCATTCACGAGATTTCCGCTTTGCTGACCAGTTTCGAAACAATGCTGTGGACTTAATCCTTAAAATACAAAATAACTTATAAAGTTTGTTCTTTTTTATGCCTGTATCCCCTTAGTTACAGTTTCAGTAGTCGTCCAGACAATATACAAAAAATAAGAGTAGAAGATGTCTGGATTGGTTATTGATTACAATTATTGCTACTCATGTGGATACCTGTCGGTAAACGCATTCCAGCGTATGATTTAATCCGCTGGATGACTGGGCCAAATTTAGTACGATCAAAGTAATTTCCTCCAGGAGCCAACGTTGGCATCTGGAGGTCAAAGATCATGCGGCCATCACTGAGGGAACTGAACAATGGAGCCAAGTATTCTACACAACATTACCGACACATCCTGAAGCTCTGTAATTTTAATCTACAATTCGCGCGCGCATAATGCGCGCGCGAATTAGAAAATCAATTTACATCATTTACGTTACGGGCGTATTT
>DLIO01000080.1 GCA_002483765.1 Lentisphaeria bacterium UBA7640
CACAAAATGCAGAAGAGCCAAATTTCGCACATTAACAATTTAAATAATGTTTCAAATTTCAACTCAATTCGAGATGCCAGAAATAATGAAACGTTGAAACCTCTTGGCAGATAAAGTATATTATGCGTTTTGTTTTTAGATAAGGGGTTCACTCAAAAATAAATTGGTGAATTTTACGCCGACAGCGGATTGCTAATCAAGGCACGAATCTGTTTGCATAGTGTACTATTCGAATAGGTTCGCAACGCCGAGTAGCGATTCGTGGTCAAGCAAAAACTCCAAGTTATTTTTTTGCGAACCCTAAATAGCTCGATAAGAGATAAAATGACCTAGAATCAGCGTACGTTGATTTAACAAACAGGAGATATGGGATGCTTAACCCTTTAATTAAAAATGCATATAAGATCTTAGATGGACGGGAGTTGACACGGGACGAGGCTTTAGAATTAGGAGAAAAAATTACTGGTCCAGAGATACTGGATCTAGTTTCGCTCGCCAATAAAGTGCGTACCAAATTTTGTGGAACTTTTGTACCATGTTCAATCGTCAATGCCAAATCTGGTTCGTGTAGTCAAAACTGCAAATTCTGTGCTCAGTCAGCGCATCACAATACTGAAATTGAGAGTTACGAATTACTTGATCAAGAAAAAGTCATTGAAGCTGCCGGTGCACTGAACGGTAGTGATGTTGAGTTTTTCGGCTATGTCACCAGTGGTTTCGGTTATCTTAAAGTTGATGCCGAATTTGAAAAAATCCTGGAGACGCTTGATAAACTTCATGAACGTTATCCTGATCTGCAGCTCTGCGTGTCTTTGGGAATACTCAGTCGCGAGACGGCAAAATTATTATCCGAACATAATGTTCAGCGTTACAATATGAATTTGCAGGTGGCGCCGCAACGTTATTCCGACCTGATTGCCACCACGCATACGATTGAAGAAAAAATCCAAACCATTAAATACTTGCAAGAATTCGGCGTGGAGATCTGTTGCGGTGGTATTTTCGGATTGGGCGAAACTATGTCAGACCGGGTAGAGATGGCACTGGCAGTTCGCGAGTTGAAGGTTGAAGGTTCGCCATTAAACGTTTTGGTGCCAATAAAAGGAACCCCTCTGGAACACCAAACACCAATCACCCCTGCTGAAGTTGCCAAAAGCTTTGCTTTATTTCGGCTCATCAATCCGCACAATCAGATCAAGTTTGCTGCTGGGCGAGAATCAGTAATGAAAGACTTTATGGGACTTTTGATGTTGAGCGGACTGGATAGCTTGATGACTGGAGGTTATTTAACGATTCGTGGACGTTCCATAGCCGAAGATGCTAAGTTCATTGAAGAATTAAAAGACTTTTCCTGATTCATTAGCAGATCATTATATGCTAAAAAGGAGTTTGAATTAGCGCGCGCATAATGCGCGCGCTAATTTAAGACTTAAATTACGCTTATTTAAATTCCGCGTTTCCGAAATCGCGCGAATAACTTTTAAGTTTAAAAACATTGATAATTTTCATTTGGGTACTAGATTAAACGATTACTTTTTAAGATTAATTTAAAGGAGATTTGAATTATGGCAGAAGAACTTCAGGGGCTACTTAAACGAATTCACGAAGAAGGCCTGTCAAAAGCGGATCAGCAAAAAAGCGAGATTATCGCCGCCGCTAAAGAAGAAGCTAAAAGCATAATAGCGAAAGCTAAAGCCGAAGCCGACGTCATCATTAAAAACGCAAAAACCGAAGAAGAGGCAAACGTAGCAAAAGGCAAAGCCACTCTATCCCAGGCATCGCGCGATATTCTAGTTCAATTAAAAAACGAGATGTCCAAACGCATTGACAAAGTAGTTAAAGCTTCCATAAAAGATGTTATGACTCCTGAATTCATGGGTAAAATCATCTCTGAAATGACCTCGAAATATCTCCAATCAGATTCCAAGGCAGAACTCACACTCGAAACTATGGTTGCCCCTGCCGATCTAGAAAAAATGGAAAAATTGATCAAAGGTAGTTTGACCGCTAGTTTCAAAAACGACCCGAAGATTTTTAGCGATCATGATATTGACAGCGGTTTGAAAATCAACGTCAAAGGCGATGACGCTTTCTTTGATTTTACCGACGAAGCATTTGCTGAATTGATTTGCGGCTATGCTGGTCCTCGTTTTACCGAGTATTTCACAGAACAGAGTTAAACGGGCACTGCGGAGATTCATATTATGGGACATTATTATTACTACTTGGTCAGTACGTTGCCACTACTGAAACTTTTTGAGCCGGCGCCGTGGAGTAGTGAAGAATTCCTGACCGAGTGCGTCCGTGAGCTCTCCGAGAACGACTTAAATTTATTGAAAGCTACTGAATTAATACCGCAAAATGATATCACTTTGCCTCCAGAAACTATGAGTTTTGCTTGGGATAATTTTGAAAGACAACTGCGTAATCGGATTGTCCGCCAGATCGCTGGTACTAGCGACAAAGGAGCAGCTTTCGAACGTGACTCCATCGGCTATTATTCTGATGTAGAATTGATCGTATCGGAAGCTTGGAATCAAAGCAACCCTCTGGAGCGTGAAAAAGTATTGGATCGCTGGCGTTGGCGCTTTCTTGATGATCAGGAGGGACATGAATCGTTTGGTTCCTTAGGTTTCATCTGCATGTACAAAATAAAACTACAGCTTATTGAAAAATGGGATCGGCGACAACTAGAGGCCGGTCAAACAAATTTAACTCAAGTACTGGAAAAATGCGGTACCATAAACGAAGAAGAAAAATAATTTTGCAAAATATAAAATATCTTAAACAGGAGCAAAACTGACGATGCAGAAACAATGCAAAGATGGGAAATTATGCAGAGGCAAAATCGTCGGCATTAACGGAAACATGCTAGCCGTTGAGTTCGACGAACATGTTATCCAGAATGAGGTGGCCTATGCGATATTCGGAGATATTCGACTTAAATCTGAAGTTATCCGAATCCGTGGGAACCGTGCCGACCTTCAAGCGTTTGAAAGTACCGATGGATTGAAAATCGGCGACGAAGTGGAATTTTCTGGCGAACTTCTGAGTGTAGAACTGGGTCCAGGGTTGTTAACCCAAGTATATGATGGCCTACAGAACCCACTGAATAAATTAGCGGAAAAACATGGCTATTTCCTCAAGCGTGGCATCTACATGGAAGCATTGGACCACGAAAGAAAATGGGAATTCACTCCAATTTTAAAAGTTGCCGATACAGTACGTGCTGGCGACTGGATGGGAGTGGTTCCTGAGGGTATTTTTAAACATTATATTATGGCGCCGTTTACTCTACAAGGTGAATGGGAAATTATCGAAATCGCAGAAAAAGGCGAATATAACTTAAAAACCCCAGTTGCTAAATTAAAAAACAGCAAGAATGAAGAACGTCCTGTGCTGATGTCACAGAACTGGCCAGTGAAAATTCCAATCGCTTGCTACAAAAACAAGTTATTATCATCAGAAACTATGAGCATGCAGTTGCGTACCATTGACACATTTTTCCCAGTCGCAACTGGCGGCACCTTCTGCACACCAGGGCCTTTTGGCGCCGGTAAAACGGTATTACAACACGCAATGAGCCGTAACGCCGAAGCGGATATTGTAATTATTGCCGCCTGCGGAGAACGTGCTGGTGAAGTCGTAGAAATTCTACGTGAATTTCCAGAATTAAAAGACCCGCGCACTGGTCGCACCCTGATGGATCGTTCTATAATCATCTGTAACACTTCATCAATGCCAGTAGCAGCTCGTGAAGCTTCCGTGTACACGGCAGTAACCTTAGCTGAATATTATCGACAAATGGGTTTAAATTGTCTGCTTTTAGCGGATTCAACCTCGCGTTGGGCTCAAGCATTACGGGAAATATCTGGCCGACTAGAAGAAATTCCAGGTGATGAAGCATTCCCGGCATACTTGGAATCACGCATGGCGTCATTCTATGAACGTGCAGGATTAGTCGAATTAAATAGTGGCGAAAAGGGTTCAGTCACCATTGGTGGCGCAGTCAGCCCGGCAGGAGGAAACTTCGAGGAACCGGTTACTCAAGCAACACTAAAAGTTGTTGGGGCATTCCTCGGATTATCGCGTGAACGTTCCGACGCTCGGCGTTATCCAGCAATTCACCCTCTAGAGTCATGGAGCCATTATCCAAGTGTTGTGCCGGCAGAGAAATTAGCAATTGCCCGCAACTTCTTGCGACGTGGTGTTGAGATTGGCCAAATGATGAAGGTGGTCGGTGAAGAGGGAACTCACGGCGACGATTTTGAAATCTACTTAAAAAGTGAATTTTTGGATTACGTTTATTTGCAGCAGAATACTTTTGATGAGGTTGATGCGGCATGCAGTACAGAGCGCCAACGCTATGTGTTCGACCAGGTTCTACATATTTTGAATAACAATTTCTCATTCCACGACAAAGATACTGCACGTAGTTTCTTCCTTGAACTGCGCCAGATTTTTATCGACTGGAACTCCGCGAAGTTTGAATCCGCAGAATTTAAAGAGCTTGAAAAGAAGATTATGAACAAGGTGAAGGAGCACAACAATGCGTAAAGTTTATCACCGTATTATTCAGATGGCGGGTAACGTCATCACCATTGAAGCCGATAATGTCAGTTATGATGAACTGGCGGAAGTCCATAGCGCGAGCGGCGTATCGTTGGCGCAGGTGATCCGTCTTCAAGATGAAAAAGTATTTTTACAGGTTTTTGCCGGTAGTCGCGGCATCAGCACAGGCGACCAGGTACGGTTTTTAGGACGTGCGATGCAGATATCGTCATCAGAAGACATGCTCGGTAGAATTTTTACCGGTCGAGGCGCGCCACGTGACAATCGTCCAGAAGTGATTGATAAGATGATTAACATCGGTGGCCCTTCGGTAAACCCCGCTAAACGTATTATTCCTAAAAACATGATCCGCACTGGTATCCCGATGATTGACATGTTTAACACGCTCGTTGAATCACAAAAAATACCAATTTTCTCAATTGCCGGTGAAAACTACAATGAATTGCTGGCGCGCATTGCGCTTCAAGCAGAAGTGGATGTGATTGTCCTCGGCGGTATGGGCTTGAAATATGATGACTATCTCTATTTTCGTAATACGTTGGAAGAAAAAGGCGCACTGTCGCGTACTGTGATGTTTGTTCACACCGCGTCGGACCCAGTCGTTGAATGCCTATTGGTGCCAGATATGGCGCTGGCAGTGGCGGAAGCGTACGCGCTCGAAGGTAAACGAGTACTGGCACTGCTAACCGATATGACTAACTTTGCCGATTCAATGAAAGAGATCGCAATTACGATGGAACAGATCCCCTCAAACCGTGGTTATCCCGGAGATTTGTACAGTGAACTAGCCGCTCGTTATGAAAAAGCGGTCGATTTCGACGGAGCAGGTTCAATCACGATTCTGGCCGTAACCACCATGCCAGGGGATGATATAACCCACCCAGTTCCAGACAATACTGGCTATATCACTGAAGGACAATTTTACCTGCGCGGTGGACGTATTGAACCGTTCGGATCGCTCAGCCGGCTAAAAAACAACGTCAACGGCGAGACTCGTTCCGACCATCGCACAATCATGGATACAATGATCAGGCTCTATGCTGATTACAAAGAAACTATGGAAAAACAATCCATGGGCTTTCAAATGACCAGATGGGATAACAAGTTGTTGAAATATGGAAAATTATTTGAACAGCGCATGATGGATTTATCCGTCAATATTCCACTTGAAGAGGCACTGGATCTTGGATGGCAGACTTTGGCTGAATGTTTAGAACCTGCCGAAAGCGGCATTAGGACTGAATTAATCAACCAATATTGGCCTAAATAATTTATCAGTAAAGAAAAATGGCAAAAATAAAATTAAGTAAATCTGAATTAAAAACTCAACACGACGCATTAAAGCAATTCATGCGCTTTTTGCCCACTCTGCAACTGAAAAAACAACAGTTGCAGATGGAGATCCGGCGTAGCACTGAGCGGATGGAGGAAAACGAATCCGAATACCGCCAGGCTTTGGCAGAACTGCAGTCTTGGATTGCTTTGTTTGGCGATGATGTGGCTGCCGCCCGGCTCATTGAAATCGTGTCTCTGACCGGAATAGCTAGCGAAAGCTGGAACATTGCCGGGGTAGAAGTACCAGTGTTTAAAGAAGCCACATTCGATGTTAAAAGCTATGATTTATATCTCGAAGACGCATGGTTCTCTGATGCAGTAAATAAAATTCAAGAATTAATAATTTTACGCGAAAGTGGGAAATTGTTAAAAGAACAGAATCATTTGTTGAGTCGAGAATTAACGACCACTTCGCAACGAGTCAATCTGTTTGAGAAAATTAAAATACCGGAATGCCGCGAAAATATCCGTCGCATCCGAATTTATCTCAGCGATATGGACACTTCCGGTGTGGTTCGTTCCAAAATAGCCAAAAAGAAGACACAGGAGAGATCGGCAGCATGATTGTTTCAATGAAAAAAACTGTGATTTTATGCTTGACAAGCGAACAGGAAAAAGCTCTTGACAGCTTGGCTAAGCTGGGTTTAATGCATGTTCACGCAGCGCCTCTAGAAGAGAGCAAAAGCCGTACCGAACTACAAAGTTTGACGAATCATATTGCCAAAATACTAGGAGCCGTCCAGGCACAAAAAATCACAGAACCTAAAGAGCAGATCAAGGTTATGAGTGGCAAAAAGGTCTATGAACAGGCAATAACATTACTAAACGAAAAAGATGAACTTAGTAAAAAAATAGAACTCCTTCAACATGAGGTCGAGCACTTAATGCCATGGGGAGAATTTGATCACACGGAAATAGCATCATTGCGTAAACGTGGAGTGTTTGTTTATCTCTGTTCCTCCTCAAGAAAAGAGCTGGATATCGAAAAAGAAAAACATCCAGATGCTGTCATACAGATTATCCGCTCTTCTAAAGGGCGAATTTATTACGCATTAATCAGCCAGACTGAACTAGATCCCCAAAAACTGCACATTGTATCAGTGCCAGACAATCATTCGCTCAAAGAAGCAGAAAACTTATTAGCTTCAGCTCAGAATGAGTTGAACGATATAAATGGACGCCTCGATGAACTTGCTCTTCAGATTCCACAGCTTGAGGAATACCTCGAAGAAACTCGTAAAGAACTTGAATTTGCTACCAATCTAGACAGCATGAAAAAGCACGATGAAATAGTCAGTTTAAACGGTTTTATCCCGGTTCCAGAAGTTGAGAAACTCAAAGCTGCCGCATTAACCAACGGTTGGGCGTTGCTATTACAAGATCCGAATAATGACGAACTAGTGCCAACGTTAGTAAAATTACCTAAATGGCTGAATTTCGCTAAACTAATTCTTGACTTTATCGGAGTTTCGCAGGGTTATGGTGAAGCAGATGTTAGTGTCTGCTTTTTGTTCTTTCTTACAGTTTTCTTCGGTATAATTGTCGGCGACGGCGGTTATGGCATGATCTTTATGGCCGTTTCATTGGTCATGTGGTATAAATTTAAAAATCGCAGTGCGAAGTTGCGGAATATCGCAAAACTAAGTATTGTACTCAGCGCAGCGACTCTTACTATGGGGATTCTGAGCGGTAATTTCTTCGGAATTGACAAAAGCACACTACCGAAATTCATGCAAGGAATTGATTTCCTCTCTGGCCCTAACGCCGATGCCAACTTTCGTTGGCTGTGCTTTTTAATCGCACTGATTCACCTTTCGTTGGGACGTTTATGGCGTACCATGCTGGCACGTGGATGGCGCAATAAAATTGGCGAAATCGGCTGGGCAATGCTTTTAGTTGGAAGCTTTTATACCGCAACAGCAATGATCGCAAACCGCAGTTTTCCCGATTTTGCTTTCGTCTTTTATGGAGGAGGAATGTTTCTGACGCTACTGGGAATGAATTGGCGCAATACCGCTGATGTATTCAACTACCCATTTAACGTCATCGGTACATTTACCGACACGCTTTCTTATATCCGCCTCTACGCTGTAGGATTATCCAGTGTTTACATTGCAGAAAGTTTCAATAAAATGGGCGGAATGGTTTCTAATATACCTGCGCCTGATTGGACTTTGCCCATATTAATCACTGGTGCAGTGCTGATAATTCTAATAGGACATCTCCTTAATATCGCTTTGTCGTTAATGGGAGTGTTAGTTCACGGCGTCCGCCTGAATACATTAGAGTTTTCCAATCACATGGGCCTGCAATGGGCAGGATTTGCTTTCAAACCATTTAAAAAAGAAATTAAAACCAAACAAGGAGAAGTATTATGACCGTAGCAAGTGTAGGATTTTCAAGTTCAGGAGAAGTAATGCTGTATGTTGGAGCGTTTACCGCTTTGGCTTTCAGCGCAATTGGATCGGTATTCGGAGCCGGAATCGGCGGTGCCGCCGCCATCGGAGCCTGGAAAAAATGCTATGTCCAAAAACGTCCCGCCCCCTTTCAGCTAGTCATTTTGAGTGGCATGCCGCTTTCACAAACTATTTACGGAATGATTATGATGTTTTTAATCATATCCCTCGGTAGCCCTGCAGTATGGCCAGTTTACGTTTGCATGGGAGTTCTTGGCGGACTAGCCATTGGTGCCTCTGCTTGGTATCAAGGCAAAGCGGCGGCCGCAGCCTGTGATTCATTCGGCGATACCGGTGAAGGATTTACTAACTATCTGATGGTACTTGGTATTATTGAAACTGTAGCGATCTTCGTATTAGCATTTGGTATTGTAGTGATCGTAATGTCGGCCGCTGTCGCAGCGCCAGAAGTCGCACCAGAAGTCACTGCAATTGTACAGTAAATTGAATAATTGGTAGGTGGCGTTGTTATAAAAGGTTGCCAACTACAATATTAATCTGACAGTTCAAAACCACAATTTGCTCAGCAAGTTGTGGTTTTTTTATTGCCTATTTCTTTGGTCAATGCAAGCATCTACGTTCTGTAACTTTAGTTTTCAATTCACGCGCGCATAATGCGCGCGCGAATTAAGACATACAGTTATATCTGAATACATTGCCTGAAAACTTTGGGTTAGAGCAATTACACCAGCGCCATGCCGAATGGTATGGTTTGGTTAAAACCTCTTATTGTTGAAGTCTTTATTTAGAACTTTCCTTATCTTCATCATCATCAGGCATCCGATTCATTGACCTGCTGTAAATATTGGCGATCGAGGCATAATCGCCTATCGTTGGAGCCAACCCCACCAATGAACTCAGTGATGGCGTGTTAAACACCAGATCGGTCAACATGTTAACATCAGTTTCATAAAATCCATCGTCCCCAAGTTTTCTATCGGCTCCCATTCTGGCCAACCATTTTTCAACACTGCGCGCAAATTTTGTGGTCTCCTTCTCGTCACCGGTAAAACCGGGTATTGCAGGAGCGAAAATATGCGCCAAAACATTACCGCACGATGGATAAATATTTTCAATAACTGCAGGAAGCAACATTGCCAATCCAAGACCATGACTTAATTCAGGCTTGACGGCACTGAGTGGGTGTTCAAGCGCGTGTGTGTAATGTAGCAGTGAATTATCAAATGCCACGCCGGCCAACATGGCCGCATACATCAGAAAATAACGCGCAGTTAAGTCTTCAGGATCATCCATCGCCAGTGGCAAATACGTATCGACTAAATCAATAGTTTGAGTCGCCAAGGTAATGGCATAAACATTGACTGCTTTGGAGGTTGCCGCTTCAATTGCGTGATTGACCGCATCAATACTAACGTAGCAGGTCTGCTCCAATGGCAAGCCTATTGTAAGACCAGGATCATCAATCGAATACAATGGGTATATACAATCGTAAGCGATCGCCGGTTTGTGTTTTTTCTCCGGTATTGTAACAACGGCAAAACGGTTTGCTTCAGAGCCGGTGCCATGGGTCAAATTAATGGCAATAATCGGTAGTGCTTCGGTCGGAGTGAATTTAAAGTTATAAAGATCTCGAGCATTATTATTCGGATTCTTTAGTAAAATCGCGGCACTCTTGCCGACATCAATCGGACTTCCTCCGCCGATAGCGATAACTGCAGTCGCGCAATTTTTATGCCCAAGCGCAACTGCTTCATCGACATGGTCAGCGGTCGGATTGGGAGTTACTTTATTGTATAATTCATAGTTGATCCCATGTTTCGCCATAGCCGCGGTCACATGATCCCACGCTCCAGTAGATTTGTATGAACCTTTTCCACAAACCACCAGAACATTTTCGACTCCGCGGTTTTTTAGCTCTTCGATGATAAAATCAATTTTGGCAATGGCGCCGACTCCGAAAAATACGGTATTACGTAAACGAATTTCACGAACTGTGTTAATGTCAATGCTGTTTTTCCACATAATAATTCTCCCATTGTTTGAGGTTCTACTAAGTAAAAGTAATCGCAATAGTTTTTATTTCAATTCCTACACCAAATTTTCTTTTAAAGTAGACTAAGTTGAAAACATCAGCCGCACCTAACGTCCAATTTATTTTCCAGAACTCATCACCAGTAACTCCGTGTCTATTCCCCCTTTTGCTTTCATTTTTCCATCTTGCTAGCATCCCATCAATAATAATTAGCGCTCAAAAATCCTTTACCAGATTTTTTCCTTATCTTAGCATATTCGCGTTATGCCTCTTGATTTTTCAAAAATTGATTATAACCTATCAAAGTTGTATCGAAATAAAAAAACACCGGAATTTGTCATGCCTAAAATAGAATCGTTCGAAAAACACAGTGATGCTTATGATCAATGGTTTGAGAAAAACCACGCTCTCTATGAAGCCGAACTGGAAGTCATCCGCCAACTTATTCCTCCCGGAACTGAAGGCGTAGAAGTCGGGGTTGGTTCCGGTAGGTTTGCGGCACCATTGGGCATAAAAATCGGCGTTGAACCTTCAGAAAAAATGGCACTAAAAGCAAGAAAACAGGGAATAGAAGTTTATCCCGGAGTCGCTGAAAACCTGCCTTTCCCTGACAACAGTTTCGATTTTGTACTAATGGTTACGACCATCTGTTTTGTCGATGATATTGCGAACTCTTTCGCTGAGGCATTCAGAGTGCTAAAACCCAAAGCAACAATTATTGTCGGTTTCATCGACAAAGAAAGCACTATGGGCAAACATTATGAGGCAAAACGGCATGACAGCAAATTCTATAAAAACGCCAATTTCTTCTCCACCCAAGAAGTGCTTAAACATCTCAACAGCGCAGGATTCCAAGAGTCTGAAATCAAACAAACACTTCTCCCCGAAGCAGCACCAGAAACCATTCTCGACGGTTTCGGCAAAGGCGCTTTTGTCGCAATAAAGGCAACAAAACAACTTTAGATCTGAGGTACAATCTCAGACTTTAATAACCCCCACAACCCCAAACAGGAGTTTAAATTATGTTTAAAAGAATTGACCACGTAGAAATTGTCGCCAGCGATCCAGAAAGAACCATTGACTTCTATGTCAACATCCTCGGTTTTAAGATTAAAAATCGAATCGCGGTAAAGATGCCCCCGATGAGCGAGGTTATTTATCTAAAACTTGGCGACACCGTTCTTGAAATTATCGCCGTTGATAAACCCGAACCAAAGTCTCAATCACCCTGGCAAGTCGGATACCGCGGCCTCGCTCTCGAAGTTAATGACATGTCAAAAGCGGTTGCTTATCTGCGTGATAAAGGAGTAATTATCGCAGTGGAACCGGTAGATTTAGGAGATTCATTCCGCGGAGAAATAAGCGACCCAGACGGGCTCATTATTGAACTTCGCCAATGGAAATAACCAGCCGTTATCGAGTGTAACTTGGCTCTCTAACTTCGCGCGCGCATAATGCGCGCATGAAGTTAAGCGTGACAATTAGACTGGTTATTTGGTTTTGTTTTGCAAGTATTTCTGGAGCGATTGGCCTTTTATTTCTAAGTCTTCAATTACGGCATTGCCGTCGGCATATACTTTGACTTTCAATACACATTGTTTGGTATCGCCGCGAGTCAATTTGGCGACAATATTTTCAGCCTCGGGAGCGTGTTTTTCATTCAGGTAAAAACGCTGAAACGGCAACTCAAAAAAGTGCCACTGTTTTTTACGATCAACAGTTTCATTGTCCTCAAATGCTACTCCGTGACGCTTGTATTTCACGGTGATAAATTCGCTCGCTGGCGGGGTTTTGGATAAACTCACTACAGTTGCCATGCCGTCCGAATCAACGCCTAAAGTGGCGTAAACATTTTCGCCATAATGATAGGTTGTTTGGTCCGCGGGAATCCGATCCGGTAGCGTCCTGAGCGTCACAAAACGCCCACGAAATGGATCGTACGGATCAATCGCGCCACAACGAAAACGATACACCGACGGAACCTGTTCCGGATATTCAATTTTGATGATTTTGTAAACCGGATATGCCATCCCGGCGATGACCGTCAATAAAAATGCAATTAGTCTGATTTTATTCATTTCACACCTCCATTATCCTTTTTGCTGGCGCGGTTTACTACAATGTTGGCCACGACGAAAATCGCGCCAATAGCCATGAAACCCATAGCGCGCCAAAATAGATCAAAATCTGCGGAGAAGAAACGGTAGATAACTAAGCTCGAAATCTGTAACATTCCAATATTAAAAATCTCCATCCGGCGAGCGCGTATGCCACGAACAACAGCAAACACGCCAAATCCAAGCAACAGCGCGTGGCAAAGCCAGCCTGCTAGTTGGCGATCATCTACATAGATAATGCAAAGAAAGAACAAAATCATTGTCAACACGCCAGCAGCCATTTCATCGGAACGCTCACGAATAGCCAAAATTCCAGTGATTAAAAATGACGATAACACCAAGATTAAGGGCAGAAAAATATCTCCCGTTAAAATTCGGCTCGGCAATGTATGCCAGCCGAACAACAGCAACAGCGTAATTCCCAGCCACCCACAAAACAGCCATGGCTTGTGATGAAGATATATTCCTCGATCATAAAAAACAGGCGCTTCATGATCACGATAAAATGTTCCAAAGACATAAAACAGCGTGACGAACGCAATTACTCCAAGCAATGCGTCACTTTTCATGGAGATCACCACAAACAATGCCACAGGAAGCGAGAGCCAACGCGAAAAGGTTACCGGATAACTATTGATATCGTTACGTAGTAAGTTCCAGATTAAAAACAGTAATAATGGCAATAAAAATAACAGATTAAGTAGTGGATTATTGCTCTCAACAAAAGCAAATAGCCCAAAACAGTAACACCCCGCGAAGGTGTAACTTCTAAAAATATAGAGTAGCGGAAACGTAACCGCTAGAATCAGCGACATAAATTCTGCCAAAGTACCGCTCAGATGATAAATCTGCGAAATCAATGCAGTCAACGTGATCACTCCAGCCATAACACTGACAGCAGAGGCCTCGCGCCAGCGATTGTCTTTCTTTTTGACAATAGTGAACACCCCAAGCACAGTCGCACTCAACAGCGGTACAAACGCTATTCCAAGGCGCAATGATTTTGGTAACATATCCCAATTGAACGCAATCAGCAGTATCATTCCTAAACAGATCAAACACGCGCCAAATACCGCTAACACCGAAACTAAATATTTCTGTGGCGGAGGCGCAGCATTCAGTTGACTTTGATAGTGTTCGCGCAGACGTTCTTCCACCGTTTGGTCAATTACTGCATTTTCACGCAGTTGTGGCAACTCCTTGACTAGCCATTCCATGAATTTATAATTTTTCCAACTCATTGCAATACCTCCGTTTGGGTTTTAAATATAGCGACAACAGCCACGGCGACACCACATAAAATACCAATAATATACGTGGATACAACTGTTCAAGAAGATCGTTTCTGGCAAAGAAGCTTATGCCATTGCGGTATTAAAAAAAGATATGACACTACTGCCGAGGTCTTTACTAGCGATTAGGCAGTTATCAGGCAATGGCATAATTTGCTGGAATGGGTCGTCACGCTAATGGAAAATGCTATAAAAAAAATGAAGAATAAAGAATGAAGTGGCTACCCCGCCAGGAGTCGAACCTAGACTAAGTGGACCAAAACCACTTGTGCTACCATTACACCACGGGGTATCGAAAAGACTTTTAATATAAGTCCGAAGTGAAGTTTTCCAAGTCAAATATTGGAAAACTTTGAAAAAAAGTTGGCAAACTGCCCTGCCGGAGAATATATTTGCTTTTCACTCTATGATTTTGTCGCCACTAATGATAAATAAAACCAAAAACATTCTCTATTGGCGTATCAAATATTAAACAACTTAAAAACTAAGGACTCTCATGTATCCGATAATATTTCAAATTGGCTCATTTACATTGCGTAGTTATGGGTTAATGGCAGCATTAGGCTTCTTATGCGCTATGGGCATTTTAAACCTAAACCGCAAATATGCAAAAATGACCAGCGACCAGATCAGTACTTTGGCATTTGTCGTAATAGCTGCCGGCATAATTGGTGCACGTATTTTTTATGTTGTACAATACTGGAATAGCAAATTCAGTAACAACTGGCTGTCAGTATTTCGAATTGACCAAGGTGGCTTGGTTTATTACGGCGGATTTTTTCTCGCATTGGTCGTGATGTTTTATTATTGTCGCAAGCAAAAACTGGATGTTTTGCGAGTAATGGATATCGTCGCGCCGGGATTAGCGCTAGGCCACGCTTTCGGGCGCATAGGTTGTTTTCTCAACGGTTGTTGCTTCGGTCGTCCGGGCGGAGGAATTTTAGGCGTAGTTCATCCAATTAACAGCGAAGCATTCTATAAATATGGCAATGTACCGCTTCACCCCGTTCAACTTTATGAAGCTGCAATGAACTTAATGATTTTTCCGCTATTATTCTGGTTAGTACGCAAAGCTGGAGCCGGAATTGCGGCATCAAGCTATCTAATCTCATACGGTTTAATCCGTTTTATTGATGAATTTTTTCGGGGCGATCACAGCTCAACATTTTTTCTCGGGATGACTCGAGCACAAACCATCGGGCTGGTAATCGTTCCTGCCGGTATCGTATTATTAATCTATTCAATCAGGCGTAAACAATATGACACAACAAACTCTCACCGTTGAAGAAGCGGATATCGGCAAACGTCTCGACCGTTTTTTAGCAGATAAACTACCAGACCATTCTCGCGTGGTGCTACAACGCTTAATCAAAGACGGAGCAGTCAAGCGCGAAGGAAATGTTTGTACAGCCACAAAGACAACAGTGGTTATCGATGAAACCTATCAAATCACAATCCCGGAGGAAAAAACTTCAGAACGACCACTAGCGGAAGATATTCAGTTGCCAATACTATTTGAAGATGAATGGATTATGGTAATAGATAAACCGTCAGGTATGGTAGTTCATCCGGGCGCAGGCAATCCCAGTGGCACCGTGGTCAATGCTTTACTGGACCACATGCCAGAAATTGCGAACTTTGAAGAAATGGACTCGGAGCGGCCGGGCATTGTCCATCGCTTGGATAAAGATACATCAGGTTGTTTGGTAATCGCGAAGACCCCGGAAGCGCTAGAAAAACTGACAAAGGCGTTTGCCGAACGTAAAGTAGACAAAAACTATTTAGCCATTATTAAAGGTGTCCCCAAAAAGGTTACGGAAACTATTGAAGGTAATATTGGGCGCAGTCGTGGTAACCGCCAAAAAATGGCAGTACTAGAAAATGGTGGCAAAGAGGCAACAACCATTTATACCTTAAATAAATCCGGTAAAATTGGTAAAGTATCGATAAGTTTAATTACGGTAAAAATCATAACAGGACGCACCCATCAAATCCGTGTTCATCTAGCTTCAAAAGGAATGCCATTGATTGGCGATACCGTTTATGGCGGTTCGCAGTCTATTCCTGCGCCACGGCAAATGCTTCATGCATGGAAACTCACCTTTCGGCATCCACGCAATGGCCGTAAACTCACCTTTGAGTCGCCGATCCCAGCAGACATGACAGAAATATTAGCCCAAATGACCAATGTCGCGATCCCGCCGCCACCTAGAATCCCAAAACCGCGGGTGAAAGACTCCGATGACTTTAATGATTCTTTTTTAGAGGGATAAAAATGGCCTTCAAACATGTGGCAGTCATTGCACCAGCAGGACCGCTCGATGCCGAAAAACTTATTTCTGGAATAGCATGGTTGAAAGACAAAAGCACGGCAGTAACAATCATGCCACATGTTTCTACTGGCGCAACAGAGGAATATTTTGCCGCACCGGCAGCTGCCCGTGCTGATGATTTTAATGCAGCTTGGCGCAATCCTGAAATTGATTTGATAGTTTGCGCACGAGGTGGCTTTGGTTGTTCCCAAATCTTGCCGTTGCTTGACTGGGATCTGTTGCGTTCGCGCAACATCCCAGTATTAGGGTTAAGCGACATCACTGCACTTCATCTGGCAATGCTCAAAAATGGAATTGGAACGCCAATCTCTGGGCCGATGCTCGGTCGTTTTGCAAAAATGGATACGTTTACCGCAGAAGCACTGGAACAAGTATTTTTGCCAATTTCAGGCAAAGAAGTTGAAGCGCAACCGCTAAAAAAAGGCAATGATTTTGAAGCGTTGCCCCGAGCATTGAATCTGACGGTAGCCGCCTCGTTGTGCGGAACGCCATTCATGCCAGACCTTAGCGGTTCGTTGTTGATTTTAGAAGATATCGCTGAACCTCCATATAAAATTGAACGAGCGTTAACCCAGCTAAAACAATGTGACATCTTAACCCAATGTGCAGGCTTGATTTTTGGACAATTCACCGATTGTGGCGAAATTTCACAATTAAAACATATCTTCAACAAATACGCCGCTGAACTTGACGTACCGGCATGGTATAATTTCCCTTTTGGCCATGAACCGCGCACCGTATCTCTAAACTGGAGTCGTAAACTCCAAATTCGTAATATGCGCATTTATTCGTGAAGATTGAAAAATATCCCAGTTAGTGTATTTTGATAAAACCGAATTAAACCAAAGGAATAAAATGATTCACGTTATTGCCACTATCAGTTTGAACCCCGGATGTCGCGAAAAATTCTTAGAAATATTCCGCGCCAATGTCCCAAATGTACTGCATGAAGACGGCTGTCTCAGTTATGAACCGTGCATTGATGTCGAATGCAAGATTGTCGCGGCCGATCCCAATAAAATTACCGTGGTCGAAAGTTGGGAGAGCTTGGAACACTTGGAAGCGCATTTAAAGGCGCCACACATGAAAGCCTACGCAGAAAAAGTCAAAGATTTGCGTAACGCCACTGAACTGAAAATCGTCGAACCAGCGTGAGTATTATGTCAAATATCATACAATTAGAAACCAACCAGCCTGCGCCGGAATTTTCTTTGTTAGACCAAGACGGGAACGAAGTGACTTTGGAGCAATTTCGCGGGCATAAAGTCCTGCTCTATTTTTATCCGAAAGCAAATACGCCAGGTTGCACCATTCAGGCGTGTTCACTGCGCGATCACTGGAATGAACTCAAAGAATTGGGAGTAACAGTTCTTGGAGTTAGTCCAGATGCCGTGAGTAAACAAAAAAACTTCTCAGACAAATACTCATTGAACTTCCCATTACTAGCGGATACGGAAAAACGTGCTGCCGAAGCCTATGGCGTTTGGGATAAAAAATCATTATTTGGGAAACTTTCTTTTGGTATTACGCGCTCGGCATTTCTGATTGACGAAGAAGGAAAACTAATCGGTATCTGGTACAAAGTGAAACCATCAGAAACCGCCAGCAACGCTCTGGCGCTCCTGAAACAACAAGCCTGAAAACCGCTTCTAAATTCGCGCGCGCATTATGCGCGCGCGAATTAGAGCCTCATCAATTTAGTGAGATATTGCGCCGACAAGCATTGTGACGATCCGTGAAAATGGCAAATCCGTAAAACTTTGTAGAAACGAATTCATAAACATTAAAATCAATGATTTTTCGCGACAAAACAACACGGCAGACGAACATAATTATTTACCATTAGGGGAATTGTCCGGCATGCCTTAGAGCCTTGAAAAGATCGCGTTTAAACCTTTATTAAAGTTTCC
>DLIO01000131.1 GCA_002483765.1 Lentisphaeria bacterium UBA7640
GCGTTTACTTTTTCAATTGACCTCGATTTTGCAACCACAACTATGCAGTTTTTTCCAGCTTGGCGGCAATGGCAGTTCAATCTGAAAAACATCACCCGGTTTGACCTCTGCTGGAGTTACAAAACCATTTGCAAATAAAAACTTGAAGTACTGCGTGTTTTGTCCGTCAGATGCATATACGGTAACCTGATAAAATTTATCCAATACTGTTCGAGAGCCGATGGTGAGTTTAATGTGTAATTTTCCGGCTGTTTCTTTAGGTTGCACTTTAACCGCAAAAAGATGGTTATTATCTGGCAACTTCAGTTCTGGGCCAGAGGCATTCCATTCATCTTCAGATAGTCGCCGTAAAGGGTTCGGATATTTTGACACAACGCCACGTTGGAAAAGATAATAGTTCCCGCCAGAAATGGACGAATACCATACTAATCCGAATTCTGGATCTTTAAGTAATTTTTGATGAAAATCACAATTCACACCGCCATCTAAGTCAGATAAATCATAAAAATAAAAATCACAATGTGGATAATAGGTGATACTGGCCACGGTTAAACCACTGGCAATCATCAATGCGCCACTTCGTTCATCAGTTCCAATCATCACACCGGAAGGAACCAGTTCTATGATTTTTTCTCGGATTGGTGTTCGATCCGGCCGACGCACTACGTTTCGGAGGCGATGTGAACTTTTACTGTATAACGTCTCGGTTAAAAAGCAGTGTGCACTAACTGAAGCCACAAGTCCACTACCAAGCAACGCCCATGCTAGGTGGCGAGACTTCACGTCGGGCAAATATGTTGATAAAATACGGATCCAAAAATCTGCACCATTGCGGTATATGCCAGAAACAGCAGCGACAAAGGCAAGACAAAACAGGACTGATAACTCAACCGTATACTGGCTGTGTAAATTGATTAAATCAATAACTCCGTGTAGAAAAACGAAAGCCACAGTTACAACACAACAACCAAGCCACAACGGCCTGCTGAAAATCGACGGAAACAGTGGGATAGAGATAAAAACTAATAACATTATTTTTTTGGGATTGATTAATGCACCCCAAAATACCGAAGGGCGCAATATCGGTGAAAGTGCAATTTCTAATAAGTTTCCACCGAGAAATTCAAAAAAACTTTGATACATATATTGATTGGCTGGAGAAAATGCAGGAATAATCAACTTAATACAACAAAGTAGATAAACCCCAGAAATTAGTGCATAAATTACTCCGCGCTTCCGATGCCCACTTAAGAATTGGCAAATTCCCCAGCCGACCCAAAATGCGCCTACAGTCTCTTTTATTGATAGTGAAAAAATAAATATTATAAATGCAGCCAGCCATTTTTCGCGTTCGTAAAAACAACAAAATAGAATAAAGACAGGAATAAAAAGATATATCACGTGAAATCCGTAGAACTGCGATAAATTGTAATTTGAGATGGTTGGATAAAGTAAATAGATCAAGCCACAGAGCCCAGCCATCACTGGTGGTAATTCCCGCAGTCTTGCGAAGTAATAGATCAATAATGCACTACCACCCAGTATTAAGGCTCCAACGACCATAATTGTTTGGGGATAAGGAAAGAGCCACATCAGCGGAATAAACCAGATAAAAAAACCAGGCATAAAGTGGTGCGATAAAAATGAAGTGCCGGGATTATATCGATATTCGGTCATAAAATCACCACGTAGGGTGTTTAATGCTGGCTCAACGAACATTCCCCAATCAGAAAAGAACAGATATTGCCGCCGCCAAACTTGATCATATAAATAGATCAACTGAACAATAAAAACAACGCTCAAGATCGCTAAAACAATTAACGAGTATCGTTTTTTATCATGAAAAAAAATAAACTTGGGAGCTGGTAAAATTAGTAATAGCCGAAAAAGCGATAGTGTTGTGATTGCAATAACCGCAGTGATAGTCCAGAAATCAAATGGGAAAAAGAGAAAAGGAATCAAAAATACTCCTGGAGCAATGGCCAATGCCAGGGATTTTACTGAAAATCGCTTCATCAGGAGAAACATTAGTCCATAAAATAGAACAACAATGGTAATCTCGGGATATCTGGAAAGCCGTTCAAAATGAGTACTAAAAAAATATAGTTCTGCCGAACTACACCCGACCCAAATCTGGCATGAAAAATAACCTAGAACCGTTGCCGAAGTCAACAATAGCAATAAATAACTCAATTTCTTCAATGTTTCGCATTCCTTTCAATCTTATATATTTCGCTCTCTTAAATTCGCGAGCGCATTATGCGCGCGCTAATTTAAACTACAAAGTTAGGTTGATTTATGTCGTGTATTCGGCATTTATTTTGACGTAATCATATGATAGGTCGCTAGTCCAAACATTGTATGTGGCAGTGCCGGCATTCAGGTAGCAACTGATGGTGAACTCTTTGCCTGCCATCTCGGCTGCTAACTCTTTTTCCGGGGTTCCCGCATCCTGACCATTTTTAATCACCGGCTTGGAATTGTAATAAAAATCGACTTTTTCTTGTTCAAAAGTTGCGCCGGAATAACCAAGCGCTGCCGCCACTCGCCCCCAGTTAGGATCGCCGCCAAACCATGCGGTTTTGCACAACATTGAGTTCGCCACCGCTTTGGCGGCTTTTTCCGCGTCACCACGACTTGCTGCGCCGTGAATCTTGATATTAATCAGTTTAGTTGCTCCTTCGCCATCCTTGACCATAGCGATCGCCAGGTTTTCTAATAAAGCGTTCAGCGCATCTTGAAATAGTTCTCCAGCAGACGAATCTTCACTCACAATTGCACCGGATTTGCCATTAGCCATGATAATGCAGCTATCATTTGTACTCATATCGTTATCAATAGTGATCCGATTAAACGACAGACCCACACTAATTTCCAACATTTTAGCTAATAACGCGTTCTCGATTTTGGCATCGGTAGTAATGTAACAAAGCATTGTCGCGTGTGGCAAAGTCATTTTTGGTGAAATCATGCCCGCCCCTTTGGTCATTGCACCGATCGAAACCTTCTTTCCGTCGATCTCAAAGGTTACCGCCGTAGTTTTCGGCACAGTATCGGTAGTCATGATGGCACGCGCGGCAATATGGCCGCCGTCATCTGTCAATGCGTTTACCGCTAATTCCACGCCTTTAACAATTTTGGTCATATCAAGTTGGACTCCAATTCGTCCAGTTGATGAAACCATGACCGATTCCGCTTCAATGCCAAGTTTCTCTGCAGTCATTACACAGGTTTCTTCGGCATTTTTCAATCCTTTTTGACCAGTACAGGCGTTAGCATTTCCGCTGTTTACGATTATCGCCTGGAGCGATTTACTATTGAGAACTCTTTGACGATCCAATTGTACTGGAGCTGCTGCAAATAAGCAACTGGTAAAAGCTCCGGCAAAATTAGCCGGCATTTCGGAAAATATCAGTGCCATATCGGCATTGCCGCTAGCTTTTAGTCCTGCCGTAACACCGCTGGCTTTAAACCCTACCGGCGTAGTGATACAGCCGTTTTCAACAAATTCAAAAAGTTTACTCATCTATTTTTTCTCCGTGAGTTGCTTTGACATGGATTGCGATTCCGCCACGAGGTCTAAAAACCCCGATGACTTCAGCTTGGCGCGGTTTACAGGCGCTGATTACTGCATCAAGAATAGTATTCACTACTTCTTCATGAAAAGAATTATGATTGCGAAAAGAAAACAGATAGAGTTTCAACGACTTACTTTCGACGCATATTTTATCAGGAACATAGCGTAACGTGATCGCCCCAAAGTCGGGTTGCCCAGTTACCGGACAAAGCGAAGTAAACTCTGGACAATCGAAAGTTATCAGGTAATCGCGATTTGGAAAAAGATTTTCAAAGGTTTCCAGCTTGGCTTTATCTGGGCTTTTTGGATAGCAATTTTCCGACGATTTCAATAATGTTAAGTCGGAAAAACGTTTTTTATCATTTTTCATAGTATTTCCTTTCATTTAATCACTCCATGGTATTGATTTTACAATAAGGATGGATAATGTAACATTCAAATGGAAAATTATAAGAGTCGAATCTTGAATTTTCTTTTGTAGACAGATATATTTGGAATTGTTTCGGACATAACTGTAAATTAAAACAGAAAGGCGATTTAATGAAATATTTTGGAAAGGTAATGTTGGCTGGGTTAATCCTAGGAGTCTTGATTGTGGCTGGTAACATTTCAGCGAATGAGGTAACGAAGAGTGACCCGATTGTTAAGCTTGGCCGCGGAATAGCTAACGTAGCTTTCGGACCACTTGAACTGCTGATCCAACCTTATGATGTTCATCATAGATCAGGGGGGATTGCTGCGCTTACTTACGGTGTACTCAGCGGAGTAGCCCACACTGTAGCTCGCGAATGTGTTGGCGTTCTTGAAATAGTAACCTTCTATATGCCGTTACCTGGTTGTTCCGATGATCCGCTTGAAACTAATACTTGGGGTTACGGCCCGGTTCTCTATCCTGAATGGGTGGTTGATACAGAACATAACGCATTCAACTTTTTCTACCCAAAAGATTCAATTGTTGCACCATAAATAAATCAGGTTCTCAATTTGAACAAAATATAATATCTCAAAAACCCGTCACTCGACGGGTTTTTTATTTGTAGACAGTGTTAAATAGCAATACACATATGGAGTTAAAATGTTTAAAGTTGCCTTAATTGGAGTATCTGGATTTGGAGTAACTCACTATAATGATCTGATGCGATATTCAAGATTAGGAAAATTGCAGATTGTTGCCGCTACTATAATTAACCAGGATGAAGAAATAGAAAAATGCGCAGCCTTGCGCGCTATGAATTGTCGTCTATATACCGATTATCAAAAAATGTTCGACGATTTCCAAGGAAAACTTGACCTCTGTTTTATTCCAGTTGGAATTGCTCTTCACGCGCCAATGGCCATTGCAGCTATGCGTTCTGGTGCTTCGGCAATGATTGAAAAGCCAGCCGCTGCAACCATTCAGGAAGTGAACGCGATGCAAGAGGTAGAAAAAGCGACTGGTAGATTTACCGCAGTTGGTTTCCAGAGCATTTACCAGCCTGAAATCCAACGAATTAAACGCGAAATCTTAGCCGGTAAAATTGGAAAGATCCGTTCAATCAAAGGATTGGGGCTTTGGCCACGTGACAGCCAATATTATTCGCGCAACAGCTGGGCCGGCAAACTTAGAAATAATAGTTGGATTCTCGATTCACCATTTAATAATGCTTTGGCACATTATTTAAATTTACTCTGCTTCTTTGCCGGTAAAACCTTTGAAGAGTCAGCCGAAATAAACTCTGTTAAAGCAGGTTTATTTCGATGCAATCCCGAAATAGAAACCACTGACTGCGCGGCGATCAGTCTTGAATGTAAAGCTGGATTTGATATTTTATTCTTCACCGCTCATTGTTCTGAAAACCATTTTGGCCCAGAATTAACCATTTCTGGCGATAAAGGTTCGATCATTTGGTCACCTCAAAGAACAATTTTCGAATATAGCGATCATCGTGAAGAGATTCCATCCACAAGCGATGCCGAAAGTATCCGTAATAATATGATGGATGCGTTGCTCGATAGGTTGATCAACCCGGATGCATTTATTTGTGGACTGGATATTGCTGGCACCCATGTTTTAGCGGTTAATGGTAGCCATGAATCAGCCCAAATCATCCCAATCCCCTCGGATATGGTAAAAAAACTAACTTTAGACAATAACAGTTATCGTTATATTTGGCAGGGCATGGATGAGCTATTCCATAAACTCTATGCTGAAGAGCGCTTACCCAATGCCTCTGATTGCCCCATGAAGATTGGTGAAAAATTCTTCATGGATAATTACCAGAATTTCGATGGTGGAAAAATAAGCGTGCAAAGGCGCGAATTATGAAAGGTGAAGGATGAATTGAAAGACAATTCAGCATTATGGCAGTTTCAACCAAATAGTTTGTCCCGTAGTAAAGGCCAGCAATAGTAACACTAAAGCAACTCCAGCCAAGGTTGGTGAAAATTCTTTATAGTCAATGAATTTAGGTTGTTCAATCGCCGTTTTTTCCATCTGATTAATCTCCTCCATCACCATGGCCAAACCTTCAGCATCACGAGCGTGATAGTATTTACCATCGGTTATCGTAGCAATGTCTTGCAACAATTTCTCGTCAAAGTCAGCTGGAACAGGTTCATAACGCCGACCGAATCCAGTGTCTACGATAGCGTAGGCATTGTGACTGCCAATACCGATAGTGTAAATGGTAATTTGTGATGCCTTGGCAACTTCAGCCGCCTGGCGCGGCGAAACTCGTGCATTGACGTTATTCGCTCCATCAGTAAATAGCACGATAACGCGCCGCTTAGAGGCACTGTCCTTCAATCGGCTAGTGCCGGAAGCAATCGGGCCTGCAATGCCAGTAGCGCTGCCAATCATCCCTGGTTTGAGTGCATCGAGATGGCGCAATAACCACGCGTGATCCAAGGTAGGCGGACTGATGTTGTATGGCAGTTCCGCAAAACCAGTCATACCAATTCGGTCGTTTGGACGTTTTTGAACAAATTTCGCCAGTTCGCGTTTTGCAGTTTCTAAACGATTGACCAGTTCGCCGGTTTTCAACCCATGTTCAAACTGTTTAGAACTCGTGACTTTAGATGGAACATCGATTGCCTGCATACTTCCGGATAAATCAATGGCTAACATAATATCAATGCCCTGAGTGCGAACCGTCACGCGCTCAATACCCCGGCGTGGCCGTGCCGCAGCGGTGATTAACAATAGTGCAGCGAGCGCAAACAAGTACATCGGCAAATCCAATGCTCCACCGCGTCTACCGCCTCCAGAATGCTTAAAAGGGGTTAGAGATGGCACGCGAACTGCAGGTTGTTTCTGCCAACGCTGCAAATACAAAAGCAAAATAAATAGCGGTATTATTAGCGAGAAAACCCATGGATAAAGAAAACTCATAATTCCTCCACTGTCTTTTCACCGTCCAGAGGACGTGTTTCACTTACTAATTTGTCAGCACTATCGATAGCACTATTCAACATGCTCTCGTCAGGCGGGACTTTGGCAAATTTCACTAGATCGGCGGTATTCATGAACTCTGAGAGAAATGGCTGATGGGCCGTCGGTAACACACTATTGGAGCAAGATAATTCATCCATAAACTCAGCAGTAGTCTGTCGCGTGGTATTCAGCTTGAACCGCTTTTCTAGATACAACCTTACAATATCACTTAAACGACTTAGGCCGGATTCCAAATTGACCTCGCCGCCACGCAATTCGCTACGTAACAGATCAAGGTCACTCAAAGCCTGAACCCACGGTGGAATCACTAAAATCCGTCTTCTATGTTTTACGATTAAAATTATTATCAACACCACAATCAGAAGAACTAATAAGATTAAACCAACAACCAGCCAACGTTCGCGTGTTGTGACGCGTGAATTTTCAACAGCATCAGCTATTTTAAGTTGTTGGTCGTTGGCAGATTCCGATAGTGCTCGGACCCGGCAGGACGGCACTATTTGCTCAAAAATAGTATCCTGTGTGTTTTGGCTTCCGTGATTAAAGGTAACACTCATCTTTCCACCGATCAAAGTCCCTGTTCGATAAGAACGCAAATTCACGCGAACTACCCATTCACACCAGCCCCAGCGGATTTTTTGACGCTTGAATTCTGGAGTGCCAGATTGATGTAAACCCTCAATGTTAGTCACTTCGGCTGTAATCGGGCGACGGCTCCAGGGAGATTTGAAGGTCGCAACCGCGGCAGTAGCACCGCCAAGCATAATTTCCTGGTCAGGTTCCAGATAAATATTGCCTTTTGCTTCAATCACTCCATTCACAGAGCTACGATAAGCAAAGTAGCCGGCAATAGCCACCAAAACTGCTAGGCTGATCAAAACCAATGCTATGACTAGAATAATTCTCTTTGTTTTTCGCATTTTTACCCTCTCCTACGACGGCGCCGGAAAAATCTCATTAACGCCTTAGCATGATCGTCGCCACAACGCATATCAATCAAATCTACACGAGCGCGTTCGCATGATTTGCGCGTCGTGCGATAAAATTTATCAGCAGTTAATGCAAAATCGCGTTGATTCTTGCGACTAAAATTCAGAAGTTCTCCATTCTCAGATCCTTCCAAGGTGATATCTGACAGTCGTGGCCATGCGGTTTCCAGTGGATCAAGAATACGTACTGCAATCAGATCATGGCGCCGGTTTGTGATTTTTAATGATTTTTCGATGTCTTGATGGTCAAGCATATCGCTAATCAGAAAAACGACACTGCGTTTATCCAAGACTTTCATAGTGTACTTCAAAACAGCATTGATGTCGGTGCCAGTGCGTGCAGGCTGGAAAGCGACCAATTCACGGATTAGTCGCAATACATGAGAACGCCCGGAACGCGGTGGTAAATGGAGTTCTACCTGATCGGAAAACATCAGTAATCCCACCCGGTCGTTATTACGTATAGCGCTGAAAGCAAGCAATGCAGCTACTTCAACCGCATGCTGTCGCTTGGTTTTATCGCCGCTACCAAAGCCACCGGAAGCAGAAACATCAACCAGCAACATTACCGTCAGTTCGCGCTCCTCAACAAATTTTTTAATGAATGGCATTCCCATTCTGGCAGTAACATTCCAGTCGATATCGCGCGCATCGTCTTCTTGCGTATATTCGCGCACTTCATCAAATTCGATACCACGCCCTTTAAACATACTGTGGTAAGCGCCACCGGTCAATTCATCAACAATACGGCTGGTACGAATTTCAATTCGCCGCACTTGTTCAATTAATTCGGATGTCAACATGACGTTCCTACCATCAAGGAGTGTGAAGTTCGTCAAGAATTTTTTGGATGAGATTATCCGAATTCATCCCTTCGGCCTCAGCTTCGTAGGAAACCGCGATACGATGACGCAATACGTCAGCTGCGATATCCTTAACATCTTGCGGCACAACATAGCCTCTGCCTTGCATAAACGCATAACCCTTAGCTGCTAGCGTAAGCGCGATTGCTGCGCGTGGAGAAGCTCCGAATTCGATCAACTCTGGCAAGTCATTGAGCTTTGCTCCAGCCTGACGAGATGACAATTCGTTATGATGCGCTGGCCGTGTCGCAATCACTATATCCAAAATATATTCAATAATTTTTTCATCAGCATAAATTTTGTCAACCCATTGGCGGGCATTAATAATATCTTCCAAACTCGTCACTGCAATAGATTGCAGATTAATTTCAGGATGAGCCATACGATTGATGATCTGGCGCTCCTCATCACGCTTTGGATAGCCAACTTTCAGTTTGAACATAAAGCGATCTGTTTGAGCTTCAGGCAGCGGATAGGTTCCTTCCTGCTCAATCGGGTTTTGAGTAGCCATCACCAAAAAAGGATGCGGAACTTTCAAAGTTTCTCCACCAATGGTGACTTGACGCTCCTGCATCGCTTCGAGCAATGCACTTTGAACTTTGGCCGGAGCCCGATTGATTTCATCAGCCAATACTACATTGGCGAAAACTGGCCCTTTTTTAATGCTGAATGAATGCGTATCTGCGTTATAAATACGCGTTCCAGTGACGTCGGCAGGTAACAAATCTGGAGTGAACTGAATCCGTGAAAACGTTCCATTAATTGCCAGAGCTAGTGTTTTAACACTCAAAGTCTTTGCCAATCCCGGCAAACCTTCGATTAAAACATGACCGTTAGTCAGTAGCGACAAAATTAGACGATCAACTAAATATTGTTGTCCAACCACAATACGTCCAGTTTCAGTGCGCAGGGGCGCGATGAATGCCGATGCCTCACGAATTTTATTTTGTAGTTCCTGAATATCGTTTTGTTCCATTTCATTCTCCAAAATATTATATTTTTACTCACGTCGGTTCTATCAACTTTATGCAAGAACCTAAAGCGAAGGAGCATTTTGTTGTATTGAGGATGCATCACGAGGGTATTTAAAATACGCCATTCATTTGACCATCCCAAAATGAACCGCTCCATGATATCTTTTTATGATACTCTATTGATTGCTTTTTTCAACATGAAATTAGTTTTTTTAGACATAATGATTAAGGCAGAAACTGATTGCAGGATAAAAAAACAATAATCCATACTAACATTGACAGCACGATGGTTATCAGTTTATTTAAAAATGGTACTCCGGGCAGGAATCGAACCTGCGACCACCTGCTTAGAAGGCAGATGCTCTATCCTCTGAGCTACCGGAGCAAAGAAGGTTTTTAACTTAAACCGTCTTAAAGAAAAATCAATTGCCGAACAAGTAAATTTTGAATATCTTTACGGGCCGACATTTGAACTTTAATTAACACTTTACATTCTCGTTTGCATTAGTCTGTTGCGTGGCATATTCGATTATTTGGATTCTCGCGCGATATGAGCATTGAATTTGAAGTGGGAAAAACTATAGTAGAATACTTTTGTGATTAGATTATTTTTATGGAGCGTTTGGATTTATGGTTAAGTGTGGTTTTGATAACGAAAAATATTTAAGAGAACAGTCAGCAGCAATTTTAGAGCGCGCGGAACTCTTCGGCAATAAATTATATCTGGAATTCGGTGGAAAACTGGCATTTGACTATCATGCCGCCCGCGTATTGCCAGGCTTTGATCCCAATGTCAAATTAAAACTTTTGCAACGGCTCAAAGATAAAATTGACATCGTTATCTGTATCTATTCTGGCGATATTGAACGCAAAAAAGTGCGCGCTGACTTCGGTATTGCCTATGAAGTCGACACTATGCGTATTATTGACAACCTTCGTGAATGTGGGCTTAATACCAGAACTGTAGTCGTTACACGCTACGAAGATCAGCCGATTGTCAAAGCGTTTATGAATAAATTAAGCAGACGCGGGGTCACGGTTTATGCGCATCGCGCAATCCAGGGTTACCCGACTGATTTAGAGACCATTGTCAGTGATGAAGGTTATGGGGCTAATGCCTACATTGAAAGCGACAAACCAATCGTAATCGTTACTGGCCCGGGTTCCAGCAGTGGAAAAATGGGAACCTGTTTATCGCAAGTCTATCACGAACATAAACGCGGAGTACCAGCTGGCTACGCGAAGTTCGAGACTTTTCCAGTTTGGAATCTTCCACTCAAACATCCTGTTAATCTGGCTTATGAGGCAGCCACTGCCGACATCTGCGATGTCAATATGGTGGACCCATTTCACCTGGAAGCTTACAATTCAATTGCAGTCAACTACAACCGCGACATAGAAATTTTTCCAGTAGTGCGCAGAATTTGCGCCAAAATAATAGGTAACGAACAGCTTTATAAATCTCCTACTGACATGGGAGTTAACCGAGTTGGGTTCGCCATCACTGATGACGAAGTCGTAAAACAGGCTGCAATCCAGGAGATTATTCGTAGATATTTCCGTTATCAATGTGATTATAGCTTAGGTATGACCGACCAGAAAACCGTCGATCGGGTGAAAATGTTAATGAACGAGCTTGGTGCAGTAGAAACCGACCGCACTACTGTAGTTCCAGCACGTCAGGCGGCGGAAGCGGCAGCGACCACGCCCGGTAAAGGCAGCGACAATTTATTTTGTGGCGCAGCGCTTCAACTGCCTGATGGCACCATCATTACTGGTAAAAACTCACCATTACTGCATGCCGCCGCCGGATGTGTGCTAAATGCCATTAAAACCCTGGCCCATCTGCCAGATGAATTACCATTGATTTCTCCTGACGTCATCGACTCAGTCGGCATGTTGAAGAAAGAATTTTTAAAAAGCAAGCGAGTCAGTCTTGATTTAGATGAAGCGTTAATTTCTCTCAGTGTCAGCGTACCTGCAAACCCGGCCGCACGATTAGCGATGAAACAGTTATCAAAGCTCTCAAATTGTGAAATGCATCTGTCACATATGCCATCCTCTGGCGACGCCGCTGGACTGAGAAAGTTAGGAATAAACCTAACTAGTGATCCAAACTTTGCCAGCCATAATCTATTTGTAGACTAAAAAACCGTTCCAGACAGCTCATGTAAAATCATCTTAATTGTCTTCTTAAATTCACGAGCGCATAATGCGCGCGCGAATTATAGAATAGATTTACGGATATTTTCGACGCTAAAATTATCCAACTTAACAATTCGTTGAAATTGTTTCGAAGATGTACCCCAAACAAAGCGTGCCATTTCAAGTAATTGTGGCTTGCTCCAATATAGCTCAGGATATGATGACGCTAGATCAAGCGCGCGATTGTAAAAGATTAGCCGGCCAGCAGCTGGAGTAATGTCTACTTTTTCGCTCAAGCGTTTCAATAAAAACGGATCGCGCAAAAGTCCCCGCGCACACATTACGCCAGCACAACCACTATTTCCGAGCATCCACGACGCGTCATCTGGGGTAAGAATGTCGCCATTGCCAATGACTGGCACAGAACTCAGTTCCACCGCACGTTTCAGGCGTTCCAGTCCATCTGAAACCCGACGATACCCTTCATCAACCGTACGAAAATGAACGGCCATAAAATCAAGGTTCAAGTCGTCAAACGCAGCAACAATACTAGGCAGTTCATCAGCCGAAGCAAATCCGACACGCAATTTAACGCTAAGCAAAACCTCTGGTACGTTTTCACGAATGCCCGATATAATACGCCGCATCAATTCAGGATTTTTTAGTAACGCGCCCCCTGCCCCGCTACGCAAAACCTTGCTACTGGGACAAGCAAAGTTTAGATTAAACGACTTTACCCCTTCTTTATGAAGCAATTGAACAGTACGTTGCAGATTAATTGGGTCATCGCCCATCAGTTGAACTGTTAATGGTTTATTGGGAATAGTCAATGGTTTCAGCCATTTACGCATTTTACCAATACGCGGAAGATCCTGCGAAATACGTAAAAAAGGCGTGATCATTTCCGGCAATAAATCCAATTGCGCCGCCACGGCACAAAATAATGGACTCATGACCCCTTCCATCGGCCCAGGTAGAATGCGTACTTTCATCTTTGGCATTTGGGGCAATAAAATGAAGTTCGGCCACCATGTGTAACCGTTTCAACCAAAGTTGAACAATGGCAACACGGTTTTCCCTTACGCCCATAAACCAGCAGTTCGCGCTCAAACTTGCCTTCAGAACCGTCGAGCTGCCGGTAATCTGAGAATGTCGTTCCGCCTGCCAGAATTGCTGCGTTCAAAACATCTTTGGACATTTTGACTAATGCAGCACATTCTTTTAGTGTAACGTTATTGGCGGGCCGAAGCGGGCTAATACCAGTTTTAAATAATATTTCCGCCGCATAAATATTACCGATGCCAACTACAATCTTATTATCCATCAAAGCGATTTTCAGTGCACATTTGCGTTTTTTTAACTGTTCATGCAGATACCGCGCAGTAAACTGCTTCTCAAGCGGTTCAACGCCAAGCTGGCTTAACATTAGTGGTTCGGCTCCTGGACTAGACAACACACATGGCACAATAGAACCAAAACGACGTGGACATTCAAACCGCAGCTGACCTCCGTCATCGAGATGAAAAATAACGTGTTCATGTTTACGACGTTCATCGCTAGGTTGTGCTTCGCGGAAAACACCCGTCATGCCAAGGTGAACCACCAACGCATGACCATGTTTCAGTTCAATAACGATATAGCGCGCGCGCCGCCGTACGTCAACGACTGGATGATTCAATATTTTTTCATCCAATAGTGGAGCCAGCGGAAAACGCAGACGTTCCACAAAAACTTCAATTTTTGTGAATGATTTCCCGACCAATAATTTATGCAACGACTTGGTAATAGTATGAACTTCTGGTAATTCAGGCATAATAAAAACCTCTATCTTATCCTAGTAAACAAATAATCGAATAAAGGAAAACGTTGTCGCGACTCTTCCGTTAACGGCTTAAGGCGGCTGATAACCCAAATACCAATCAGCAGAAGAACTAATACAGCAGTAAAATACAAGCGATATTTTTCTAACGGATATGCTCCGGGGTTTATGTCCGTAGTATAACGCATCAACAACGCACCTAATACCATCCCAATGACACCGGCTCCAGCTCCACCAGTTACGGCGATGAAAATTGAAGCTGCTACACGATTTTCAGTAGGGATCGATTGTAAAAAATAATGAGTCAATGAATTATTCATACAAACTATTCCACCACCAGCCAACACAAATGGGATCAGTGCAAGCGGCCAATAAAATTTCACTGGAGAAAAAATCCAGATAAGACAAATCAGCGGCATTGCAAAATAAGCAAAAACAATCAGACGCCGCGGTCCAATTTTCGCTGACAATTTGCCACTCATATATGAAAATAGTATTGTTGCTCCCAGTTGTGCCATTGAAAACAATAACGCTCCAGTATCGCTGATTCCGTAACCACGCTTAAGTAACAATATCGAAGCGGGTACCGTCATGATTATTGTGACATTAATCATAAAACCAGCTAAAAGTTGGCGGCGGAAACGTGGGTATCTAATAGCTTGCTTCAATTCATTCAAAATCGGGCGTCGAGCTGATTCACGAAGGTTCTCAGTTTCATGGACTTTTCGTAGATAGCCAGAAGCAAAAACTCCCATGCAGGCACCTACTGCGATAATTGCCGACAATACCCAAATGCTTTCTGTAAAGTTTAATATCAAACTAATTAAACCAAGAGAAATTAGACATCCAGCAGAGTTAATCCCTGAAGATGCACCTAGAAAATGGGAACGATTGTGATCATCGGTTACTTCACCTACCAACGGATGGAACATTACTACCCCCGCTGCACGGAAACCGTAAAAAAGAAATGCCCCAAGCAGAATCATACCGAGCGCCATTTCATGCATACCACTAACTGAGAAAAATGTCGCTGACGCCACTAGCATAGCTGAAATATTACGCAATATCCAGAAAGTCGATTGACAACGTGCCCCACCGACGTGCGCAGTAACAATTTTGCCTAATGGTAACAAAATAAATCCTAAATACACCATCGCACCAAGAATTGCAACGAAGTAATCCGGACAATTGAGGCGCACAGCGAAAAGAATAATAACGGTGTCGCCGAGACACATATAAGACAAACCATTGACAAAATGAAATTTCTTCAAATTGTGCCGTGATCCAGCTTTGCTTTTCTCTGTCAATTTCCCTTTAACAATCATTTACCTGCCCAAATATCATATAATAACGTTAATAATACGCCGAAATTTAAAATAATAATCACCATCTACTAAGCATATAGCTATCTTCAGTAGTTATAAAACGATTTAATGACTTTACTCCCAACAGCCAATAGAATCAAGAAAAAAAATCCGCATCAATAAGTTCGCGGAGAAAAAAATATTTCTATAAATCTCATAAGTTAGGATTTTCACAACAGTAATAACTTATAAAAACATTGTAAGCTCTCTAAAACATAAAAAAGCCTTAAAAATCGATAAATTTTACTGAAAATGTATTTTTTTTGACTTTTTCTTTTTTCTGATATTGACATTTTCGACAAAGTCAATATAATACCTGCATAAACGGAGCTTTAACCCAAAGGAGTAATAACTATGGCTACTATTTGTCCCTACTGTAATATTGAAGTAAGTGAAAGCGCAATCGAAGCAGATGACGGATGCTGCCCAGAATGCGGATCAGTCGTTACTGTGTCGAAAATTTTTGATGATGATATCGAAGAGGTGGAAGATGACTTCGATTCTGACATCGATGACGATGATGATGATCTATTGGAAGACGACTTTGACGATGATGAGTTTATCGATGATGAATTCGATGACTTGGATTTCGATGATGAGGATGATTTAGACGATTAACCGACATCAACTGAAGCGTATTCACAGGCTGCCCCAATCGGGCAGCCTTTTTTGTTGTACACAATGTTTTTTAGTTTCTTTTTTGAGAACTACAGCTAGAATTCAGAGTTAAAAATATTCACTAGCACTTTACCCAATTCAGGTGATTGAAAAAGCGTCCCGACAGCGTTAATTTAACCTCTGTCCTATTAAAGATGTTTTAAACCATGTATTAGTGCATGGTTTTTTTATTTATATGCCCTTAAATTCCGGAGTTTTTTATGAGTTTTTCCTGTGGTTTTGTCGGATTGCCGAATGTCGGTAAATCTACTTTATTCAATGCGTTATGTAAAGGCGGAGCCAGTGCCGCTAATTTTCCATTTTGTACAATTGAACCTAATACTGGCATGGTAGCAGTGCCAGATAGCAGAATCGAAATTTTGGCAAAACTTGAAGGTTCCAAAAAACTTTTACCAGCCGCGCTTAAATTTATTGATATCGCCGGATTGGTCAAAGGCGCCAGCGAAGGACAAGGGCTTGGCAATCAATTTCTCGGACATATCCGCAGTGTTGACGCAGTGGTACACGTGGTACGATTGTTTGACGACGTGGATGTGGTACATGTTCCGGGTGAAGTTGACCCCGTTCGTGATTTAGAGATCATTATGACTGAACTGATGCTAGCCGACTTGGAGATGCTGGAAAGACGTTTAGAACGCTCAAAAAAACTGGTGCGCAGTGGCGACCCAGAGTTGAAGGCAGAATTTGAGTTGGCGAATAAAATGATTAAAGAATTAAGTGATGGACGTTTGCCAAAATACGATCGCAAAGATCCGATTATTGATGAAATGGTCAAACGTCTTGGTTTGATTTCAACAATGCCGGCGTTTGTCTGCGCCAACGTGGATGAAAACGCACTTCGTGCTTGGGGCAAAGAACCACGTTCATTGGCTTTAATTGAATATGCGTCCACACATGATTTAGAAGTAATTCCGGTCTGTGCAAAGATGGAAGAAGAAATTGGACAGCTTGACGCGGAAGAGGCAGCAATGTTTCTTGAAGATTTGGGACTGTCGGAAACCGGATTGAGTAAAGTTATCCGTACCGGATATCAAATCTTGGACTACATCACGTTTTTTACCGTAGGCAAAATGGAAGCGCGGGCTTGGACAGTCGCCGCTGGAACTCCGGCTCCACAAGCAGCTGGCAAAATCCACACTGACTTAATGCGCGGTTTTATCCGTATGGAAACAATTTCATCAGAAGAAATGATCGCAGCAGGCGGCTGGTCAAAGGCGCAAGTAGCTGGAAAATTACGCATCGAGGGAAAAGAGTATATTATGCAGGATGGCGATGTGATTCACGTTCGCTTTTCGGTTTAACTCAATGAAATATGTCGAATAGTCACCGCAATATTTTACGCAGTTCAATGGGGGTGGTCGCTGCCAACCTCTTGAGCCGTATTCTTGGGTTTTTCAGGATTATTCTTGAAGCGCACGTATTGGGAGGTGGCGTCTATAAAGCTGCTTGGGTGCTGGCTTTTACTGTAGCGAATATTTTTCGAAGAATTCTAGGCGAAGGTGCCCTGGCTCAAGCATTAATTCCGATGCTTTCTACTACGCTCGAAAAAGAGGGAGTCGAGGCCTCCCGTCGTCAGTTAAATGCAATATTTTTCTGGCTTAGTGCGTTATTAGCATTAATTTCGATTTTAACCGCTCTGATTGCAGTAATATTAAGCAACTTCGTGACCAGCGAGCATGCGATTTTAGCGTGTCGCTTAATACCGCTACTTTCACCATATATTCTGATGATGTGTCTGGTTGGGATTTTGAGCTCAATCCTCAATACTTTTCGAGTATTTTTTCTTCCAGCACTCGGAGCGCTCTTTTTAAATCTTTTTATGATTGGAGGAATGTTAATCATTCCACATTTTTGCGACTCCACCGCATTAGTGTTGAAGTATCTAGCTTACGCGGTGCTGGTTTCTGGAACGATTGAATTTTTCATGATGCTTGGATTGATGAAATGGAAAAAAATCCTGCCCGAATTTCACTGGAGAAATATTCGTAACCAAAAAGCAATTAAGGAGCTAGGAAAACTCGCTTTACCAGGAATCATCGGTTCATCAGCGTATCAAGTCAGCGTAATAGTTGACCGCTTACTTTCCTCTTCACTTGGCGCACAAGCAGTTTCGGCATTGGAATACAGCGAACGCTTAGTCTATTTCCCAGTTGGTGTGGTAGCCGTTTCGATTAGCGGCGTGATGCTAGCAGAGATGTCGCGCGCCATCGGGCGCGACGATATCGAGGGAATGCTGGCACAATTACGTCTAGGCTTACGCCATATCTCTTTTTTAGCCGTTCCAGTAACTGCGTTTATGATTGTATTTCGAATTGAGATTTTGGGAGGCCTGTTGCTACACGGTAAATTCACACAAAACGATCTCCATGAAACTGCATTTGCGATGATGTTTTATTCGTTAGGAATACCCTTCTTCTGTTCATTTAAAATTATTACTAACGCTTTCTATTCACGCAAAGACATGATGACGCCGGTGATTATCGGGGCTTGTGCAATTATTCTGAATATTGTTCTGAATCTGATTCTGATGCGTTATCTGCGCCAAGGCGGTATTGCTTTAGCAACTGTGGTCGCATCTCTATTCAATAATTTGGCATTATTGTTAATTCTACGCAAAAAACTACATTGCGCACTAGGCATGTTTCCAGTCAATCTTGCACTGTGGCGTAATCTATTGACTGCATTTGTGGCGGCTTATACGGTTCGTCAACTAGTTCCTGACCTTACGACGCATACGGTTTTAATTGATACCTTCGCTCCCAAATTACTTAATATTGCACAGTTAGCATTAAGCCTTGCATCATTTGGCGGACTTTACTTGTCATTTTCTTTCTTAATGCGTAGTGCTGAAATCCCTGAACTACTAGCAATATTTTCACGTAAAATCAAATAATCAAATTAGCGCGCGCATTATGCGCGCGCTAATTTTAAAACAATAATTGTGGATTTTTCATATTCGAGATTTATAGCCTTCTGCAGCAATTCCGAATGAAAAA
>DLIO01000083.1 GCA_002483765.1 Lentisphaeria bacterium UBA7640
TTAAAGTTATGGGATGTCTCTGAAAATAAAACTATAAATTATGCTGCGAATTACAGGAAGAAAATTTTGCGTAAGCCTCAAGTTTTCTTTACTTTTGGCAAAATCCGGTTATAATTCGGAGATGTTTTTTGAAATGTTATTATCGTGGTATATATTACGGATTCACATTTAGTGTCGTCGCAAAAAATTATTGCGGGACGAATTTAATCTACCTAAATTTAAGGAAAATGGTACAATGGCAGTAAAAATTGGTATTAATGGTTTTGGACGCATCGGTCGCATGGTCTTCCGCGCTGCAATTAAGAGTTTCGATGACATTGAAGTCGTCGGTATTAACGATTTGCTCGAGCCTGGATATTTAGCTTATATGCTGAAATATGACTCTGTGCATGGCCGTTTTGACGGAGAAATCGAAGTTGAAGGCAATAATCTGATTGTCAACGGTAAAAAAATCCGCTTGACTCAAGAGAGAGATCCAGCTGCTCTGAAGTGGAATGAAGTCGGCGCTGAGGTTGTTGTTGAATCCACTGGTTTGTTTTTAACTAAGGAAACTGCTGAAGCTCACATCAAAGCTGGAGCGAAAAAAGTTATCTTGTCAGCACCATCCAAAGATGATACTCCAATGTTTGTTCGTGGCGTTAACTGCGAAAAATATGCTGGAGAAACAATTATTTCCAACGCAAGTTGCACAACTAACTGCTTGGCTCCTATCGCCAAAGTTCTGAATGATAATTTTGGTATCAAACGCGGTCTCATGACCACCGTTCACGCAGCTACCGCAACTCAAAAAACAGTTGATAGCCCTTCAAATAAAGATTGGCGCGGCGGCCGTGGTATTCTTGGTAATATCATCCCAAGCTCTACTGGCGCAGCGAAAGCAGTTGGCAAAGTATTGCCAGTTTTGAATGGCAAATTGACTGGTATGGCTTTCCGTGTTCCAACCGCCAACGTGTCGGTTGTTGACTTAACGGTTGAACTCGAGAAAGGCGCGGATTACAAAGATATCTGTGCAGCAATGAAGAAAGCTAGCGAAGGCGAACTTAAAGGTATTCTCGGTTACACTGACGAAAAAGTGGTTTCAACTGATTTTATCGGAGAAACTCAAACTTCTGTATTTGATGCAGAGGCAGGAATTCAACTAGACAAAACCTTTGTTAAGGTTGTTTCCTGGTATGACAATGAGTGGGGCTATTCCAATAAAGTATTGGAAATGGTTCGAGTCATGTCCAAATAATACTTTGTTGTATTAATTACGTTGCGGGGTGGGTGTTATCACCCGTCCCGCTTTTTGTTTTATAAAACCCAGATACGGAGATTTAAGAGATGAATATTGACAAGAAAACGGTCAAAGATCTCGACCTGAATGGCAAACGCGTGGTTATGCGTGTTGATTTTAATGTTCCTATAAAAGATGGAGTTGTTGCTGACGACACCCGAATAACTGCAGCACTACCGACTATTAAATACATTATTGAGAACGGTGCCTCATTGGTATTGCTGACTCACCTTGGCCGCCCAAAAGGCACTCCGTCTCCAGAATTCAGTGTCAAGCCCGCTGCCGATTACCTTGGTAAGCTGCTAGGCAAACCGATTCAATTTGCGAAGGACTGCATCGGCTCTGATGTTCTTGCCCAAGCCAAGGCTTTGAAATCAGGCGAGATTATGGTTTGCGAAAACACTCGTTTTCATAAAGCAGAAGATCTCAAATGCAAGACTCCAGAAGACCATGAAGCGATCCGGAAATTCGCCGCTGAACTGGCAAAGTTGGGTGAGATTTATGTTAACGACGCATTTGGTACCGCGCACCGCGCGCACGCTTCCACTGCGGTCATTACTGAATTTATGGATAAAAATAGTTGTGTTGCCGGTTTTTTAATGGACAAAGAGCTGCAGTATCTCGGGAAAGCAGTGGCTAACCCGAAAAGGCCATTTGTTGCAATTATCGGCGGTGCAAAAGTTTCCGGTAAATTGGAAGTTTTGAGTTCATTAATAGAAAAAGTGGACACAATTCTAATTGGCGGTGGCATGGCTTATACTTTTAGAAAAGCTCAGGGTCACAGCGTGGGTAATTCCCTTTGCGAAGAGGATTTACTTGATGTCGCAAGGGAAACAATTACAAAAGCTGAGAAGAAAAACGTTAAATTTATGTTGGCATCGGATAATATTGCAACGACTGAGTTCAGTAATGACACTGCTCGCATAGTTTGTGGAAACGATGTCCCTGAAGGTTATATGGCTCTAGATATTGGTCCGAAAACCATCAAGGCATATTCCGAGGAAATTGCGAAAGCAAAAACAGTGGTCTGGAATGGGCCGATGGGTTGTTTTGAAATGTCCAATTTTGCCGCTGGCACTATGGGTGTTTGTAAAGCGGTTGCCGACGCAGACTGCGTAAGCATTATCGGTGGTGGTGATTCTGTCGCCGCAGTCAACCAAAGTGGTTTAGCCGAAAAAATGAGTCATATCTCTACCGGTGGCGGTGCTTCGCTGGAGTTCTTAGAAGGTAAGGAGTTACCGGGAGTCGCTTGTCTCGCTGATGCTTGAAAAATATAACTAATTAGCGTGTGACGGCTGTAAACACAGTTTTAGCCGTCATGCGTACGAATTTTACAATAAAATTATGGAGAAAATATAATGTCTAGAAAAGTAATTATCGCTGGTAACTGGAAAATGAACGAAACCATTGCGGAAACTCAGGCTTTGATCAATAATCTGAAGCCGTTAGTCGCCGGAATGAACGCGTGTGAGATTGTCGTTTGCCCACCATTCACCTCAATTGACGCAGCGGTCAAAGCTGCTGCGCAGAGCAATATAAAGGTTGGCGCACAGAACTTACATTGGGAAACTTCTGGCGCCTTTACTGGAGAGATTTCCGCTTCTATGTTGAAAGAACTCGGCGTTGAGTTCGTGATTATCGGACACAGCGAAAGACGCCAATATTTTGGAGAGACTGATGAAACCGTTAACAAACGACTCAAAGCGGCTTTAGACTCCGGATTAAAACCTATTGTCTGTATTGGTGAGTTATTGTCTGACCGTGAAAATGGCGCGACTGAAAAGGTGCTGGATACTCAGTTGAAGGGTGGTTTAGCTGATATTACTGCTGAACAAGTTTCCGGAATTGTTATCGCCTACGAACCAGTTTGGGCTATCGGTACCGGCAAAACCGCCACGCCAGAAATGGCAGAGGAAACTCACGCCTACATTCGTAAGCGTTTGGTGGCAATGTTTGGTGCAGAAGCAGAGAAGGTGCGTATTCAATACGGTGGCAGCATGAAGGCTGATAACTCAGGAGCCTTGGTGGCGCAGCCTAATATTGACGGTGGCCTGATTGGGGGCGCAAGTCTCAAGGCTGAGAGTTTTGCTGACTTGATTAAAAACGCAATTTCTTAGCCTTTATATAAATAATTAAAAATATTGCCGTTGCGAGTAAATTTCAATTTGATTTTTATCGTGACGGCTGTATTAGTAACATACTTTGAGCTTTTAACCTCGAAAAGGATTGGATTTATCTTATGGACTTTATGATTGTTGTTCTATATACTTTAGTAGTAGTGGTTTCGTTGTTATTGATTGGATTGATCCTTGTTCAGCAGCCAAAAAGTGGCGGGTTCGGTAGCAATTTCGGCGGACTCGGAGAATCGGTTTTCGGTGCGCATGCCAGTGGACATATGACAAAAATGACGGTGATATTTACCTCGATTTTCTTTGCCTTAACATTGTTACTGGCTATTTTTGTAGGACATAGTCCAGCTAAAAAGAGTGTAATCAGCAAGCTTCAGCCAAAAGTTGAGGCGCAAAGCATTGGAGTAATAGATGAAGCTGCCCAAAAGCCAGTAGAAGCTATTGTCTCGAAATTAGAAAACAAGGCTGAAGAAGTCGTTACAGATGATTCGGAGAAAATACCGTTATCTCAATAATTGATAAATGATTTATGAAGCCATATTTCCATTTGGTTTGATTTTTTAAGGTTTGAATGGAATAATTAACAATAATTTTAAAGTACGTAATTAGGAGAGGAAAATGCAAAAAATATGGTTTGTGATATTGTTTATTGTTATGTCCTGTACAATTATTACTGCTCAGAGCAATCGCTTAGAATTTACGAATATAAAAATCAAAACCGACTTTCTTGCCACCCCTATTTATCGCTTAGATAATTTTAGCTCTGGATTAAAATCAAATAAGAAATGGCTAATCGTCAACACATCTTATAAAGTCCCGCAATTCAAAGCGGGCCAGGGTATGAATCAATGGCTTGATGATCTTCGTGTAGAAACTGAAATTATTTTTTCGGCTCTTTATCAAGGGCGGTCAGTTTGGGCCTATGCAACCGGAAAAACTGAATACTGGGCAGTCGAGCTTGATGGCAAAGAACATCGGACGATGGTAGTGGTTCCACCTCAGGTGCTACAGCGTTATGGAAGCGCTAAAAATTATAAAAATTTGCAACTTTATGTCAGAGTGTCATTTTTAGATTCAAAAACTAACAGCTTATATGGGCGTGCCATAGTCGGTGCTGGGGCAGATGCTAAATTAAATTCTTATTTTGAAACCCTTTCTGGGCCACTTGGCTCTGCGTTAAGACTACCAAATGTTGTTATGCCTTTGGAAAAAAGTCCTTGGGCTTTAATTGACATTGACTACCAAGAAATGCTTAAACCAGAAACGGGGAAATAACGCATTATGGCTCGAAAGAAACAAGAAAATACAATTCTATCAATTGATATTGGCGGCGATAGCCTAAAAATGGCTGAATTTACAGTAATGCCCGAAGGTGGGTTGAAGCTGGAACGTTTTGATGTCCGAGAATATCCAGATGAACTTAAAGAACAGACACTCGATGAAATATTTTCGGTAACTTTCCCGGAAATGCTCCAAGAAAATAATTTTGTTTCCAAATCTGTAATGGTTTCGATATCAGGACAAGTTGCATTCGTTAGGCTTGGTAAGTTACCCCGTACAATTAAAGACGACAAAGACAACATCAGCAAAATTGTTGAACTTGAAGCCAAACAGACGATCCCCTATCCAATGGAAGAAGTGATCTGGGGATACCAGCTGGTTAAATATTCCATGGAAGTTCTTGACGATACGCCTCCCTCTGAAGACGCTGTCCCTGAAGAGGCTAATACTCCGAAAACCAAGACTGTTGACGAGCTCGAATCACTGATTATCGCGGTCAAAAAAGATTTGGTCACCGAAATTGGCGAATTGTTAGAGGCACATGGCAAATTTATTGTTGCAATCGAGATCGCTTCTACCGCTGCTTATAATGCAGCCAAAGCCATTTCTCTTGGAGAACAGAGCTGCGATATGATCCTAAATATAGGTGGTCGCTGTTCGAGTTTGACTATTATTGATAAAAGCCGTATTTTTACCCGTATAATTCCGCGGGCTGGTTTTGCAGTTACTCAACAAATATGCAAAGAATTCAATATTAGCGTCGCTGAGGCTGAAGATTTGAAGCGGCGACACGGCTTTGTCGCGCTCGGAGGAGCTTATGAAGAACCGGAATCCGAAGTTGCAGCCATTATCTCTAAAATTGCTAGGAATGTCATGACTGGGCTGCATGGCGAGATCAATAGAACCATCAATATGTGGCGCTCTCAGAATAACGGCTCTAAACCGGTCAGGATGTTTCTGGGAGGTGGCGGTTCGTTGATGGAATATACCCCGCGATTTTTTAATGAAAAATTAAGGCTCCCGGTTGATTACCTGAATCCATTTCCTATGATTGAAATTGGTACAGAAGTTGATAAAGAGCGTTTGCATGAAGTTGCCCCGATGTTTTCTGAACTTATTGGACTTGCAATACGTTATGTTGCACCTTGTCCAGTAGAAATTAATTTAATGCCTGAAAGTATTGTGAAATATCGTGCCTTTCAAAAGAAAAAACCGTTTTTCTATATTTCGTGTGTATCGGTTATTATTTGTTTGCTGTTTTTTTGGTTTGGAGTAAATCAGCGTTTGCAAATCGACAAGGATCGCGTAGGTAAAGCTCAGGGACAAGTCCAAATGACGGGTAAAATGGTTGAAAAAACACAGGCCTTGAAAAGTGAATTTGACGGCTTAAAATCTGAATACGATGAAGTGGCACGAATTGTTAATCTTCGTCGGCAAGTGCCTTCGATGCTTGAAGAATTACAAAAGGCAATGCCAGATCATTTATGGTTGACTTCAATAAAACCCTATGACTCGGCGAAACAGAAAAGCACAGCAATGGTTGAAGTTTCTGATAATCCTTGGGCAGCCTTTGGTGGCGAGCGAACGCAAACAACATCAACCGGTTCTCAGTTTGATTCTCTCGAACTGTCCGGACATTCTATAGTCCTCCAATCAGAGACACTTCTGGAGCCAATTTTAATGGCAAACTTAAAAAAAATAGAATGGTTCCAAAATGTCGGTGACGCTGCGAGTTATCTCGAACTGGTTGGAGCAAAAGGGAAGCGTAATGTCACCTCGTTTAGAATCAAGATTAGACTTAAAGAACCGTTAAAGTTATAGGCTCGTGAGATTATGAATAAAATATTTTTCAAAAAAAACATTCTCCTTATCGTAATCTTATTTGTTACGGTTTTAGCTTCAGTCTATTTGTTATTTATGATTAGTTCTGAATATACAAAAATGCAGCAATACATTGAAGAGACTGCTGCTATGGTTGATAAAGTTAATAAACTTAATGCGCAAAAACCGGCGCCAGTTGAAGAAAATTTTATTTACATGAAAAAAGATATTGATGGATATAAGGAAAAGATCAATGATCTTCGAACCTACCTTGGACGACCATATTACGATGCCGCAATTGCTTTCGTAAAAGAATTATTGGCTGGTTCTAAAAATGATGCCGGCGAGGAATTAACTGATGATGAAAAGTTGGAAAGATTCAAACTAGCCATCCGCAGCTACTGGGAAGCAAACCAGTCAACAGTTGCTCGCGACCAGGTTTATATTTCCTTTAAACTTAAATCGAAAGAATTACTCGGGGTCGATTTTAAAGATTATAACGCTCGCTGGGAAAAAGGCTTGGAAAAATTTATGAATGAAGCCAAAAAGCAAAGTGGCGAGAAAATGGAAGAAAATATCCAAGATGTCTTTATGTTTACTTTCGGATTCCGTCGAACTATGTCATTCCAAGTTGGAAAATATGAAAATTTTGCAAAGCTGCAGCGTTATCGCTTGATCGATTATTATTCTCAAAACAAGGTAGCCTTTGGCACCCAAGGAGCGTCTACATTCGGATTCCCCCCAGATGAAAAGATCGACAGAACTAGTATTCCGCAGTATGTCTTTTGTTGGGAAATCGTAAGTGATCTCGCTAAACGGATTGCTGATGGCAAAGTGTTACAGCTTCATGAGTTTACGAAACGTGGAGTCGAACCCGTATCCGAGGGGAACTATAAATATTATCGATTTACTTTTAAAGCGGAAGGAACGCTAGAATCGATTAGAAACCTCACCAATATACTGTATAGCGCGTATGATAAAAGGCGCGTGTACATTATTCGCAATATTACACTTTCTCTGGTTGAAGATACTCTTAAAACATCGCTGGAACAGGAAGATGCCGCCAAAATTCCTGATGTGGTGACTACTACGACTAATGAGCACTCCAACATGCCGCATGGCGGGGCACCAGGTATGGCACCAAATAAGCCAACGTTGACAGCACCAATTGCGGTGATACCAGAAAAACAAGAAAATCTTCCATATTATGAACGCAAAGACTATGGAAAAGTTATTTTTGGCGGACAGCATTCACTTTGTATGGCAACATTTACAGTTGACTATGTCGTCTATTCCAGCGAAGATATGAGATAATTTTAAGGGAGAAATTAATTTTGCAGTTTCTAAAAAAACATTATGAAAAAATGATTCTTGCGCTATTGCTCTTGTTATTTATTTTTTCGATGATTTACCTTATTGGTATTATCGCATCTGCCGCGGAATTAAAAGCCGAGGCGTTTAAAATAAAACCGCGACAGGCCGACTGGGAAAGCATTGACTTCGCCAAAGAAGAATTCAAACTTGGGCACATTTTCACGAAGAACACCCAATGGAACCAAGCAAAAAGTAGAAGCGATCAAGCATTGTTCAGTGACTTACTACTGATGTTTCAGTGTGTGCGTTGTCCGCATTGTGAAAGATTTATTCCATTGACATACTGCAACGAAGATAAAAAATGTGCACTTTGTCAAGGCGAATTAAAACCAGTTAAGGTAGTTGAGGTACTCGAGATTAAAGATATAAATGACATTGACGGCGATGGTATCCCTAATGATGTTGAAGAAAAGCTCGGACTGAATCCCAATGATCCTGGTGATGCGCATGCCGATATGGATGGCGATGGATTCAGTAATCTTTTTGAATACCAGCAAGGTACCCGCTTGAATGACCCTAAAGATCATCCGCCGTTGTATAAGCGTCTCTTTATGTCTGCACTGAGAGTTGTTGAATTGGATGCTATGTTAATGAAAGTCTCTGCCGCGGGTGATAAAAAAGCTAATTGGGATATTCAGGTTAACATTGGCGATAAAACTCGATTTTTGTTGCTCGGAGATACGATTGAGTTAGAAAAGGGGCGCCCTTATAAGATTATTGATGTTATATCTGATGTAAAAAAAGTCATGGATGGTAGTGTTGAGGTGCAACGCGACGAATCTAAAATCATGTGCCAATCAGTGGACGGTAAATATAAAATTACCATGGAGGTTGGAAAACGTGCGAAATCACCTTTACCAAAAGCATTCTTGACTGACGTAGCTGACGATAAAGAATATAGTGTTGACATCGGCGATAAACTCAAAATAGGTGGAGCTCTTACTGGTATTGTTGAGTATACAATATTAGAAATTGATATGGACAAATGGCAAGTCAAGGTACAAGAAATACGAAATCGTCGTGCCGTAATAGGAATTATTGGCAAAGAACCGTTGTTTAAACTTAATGAAACGAGTAAACTTTATAATAGAAACAAAACTGACGGAGGCGCTGTTCCCAGTGGCCTGCCCCAATTTTAATAGCTTAAGGATGATCAGCCCATGAAAACTATAATATCAGGATGCGGAAAGGCATTGTTGTGTGTAACTGTCTGCGGTTTTTTAATTATCAATAGCGTCGCAGATGAGGCGACGGACGTAAAGACGAGAGATGAAATTAATAGCGTTAGGTCAGATCACAAAGATGAAATTGGTAGAATTAGAGAACTTTCTCGAAAAGCAGCTGAGCTTACTAAAAAGAAAGATTACGCTGAGGCGATGGGGATATATCAGGATGCGTTGAAGGCAGTAGACAAATTGGCTGGAACTAAGGCCGAGAGTTTGCGTGCCAACTTAGATGAAGATGTTTCTAGATTCAGAGCAGAATGGTCAGGAGTACTTTTTGCCAAGGCCCGAAATTCATATCAAGCGGGAAACTTTGAAGATGCCATCAATCTTTCTTCTGAAGTATTGATGGTAGACAGTAGGCGCAGTGATGACGTTCAAAAATTTATTGAACAGTGCAAAAAGGCTGAAAAGGCAAGCGATTTTGCCAGGAATGTCGAACAAGATGTTTTTGGCCCGGAATATCAAAAAAAACAAGCTGATATTGATATCCTTTATCGCGAGGCCGTGATCTTTTATGGAAATAAGCGGTACTCAGAAGCGAGAGCGAAGCTTGAACAAATTTATATTCGAGATCCATTTAATATCCAGGCGAATAACTTGCTGGAAAAGTGTTATCGTCAAATGTATAAATCGGGAAGACTACGCCATCAAGCGGACGTTGAAGGAATTGTAGCATACAGCACTACTGAGTGGAACGAAGGGGTGTTGCAAACTAGTGTTGACCGCGCGATAAAAACTGGATCCGAAGTCAAAACCCAATCTACTGCGGAGGTTCATGCCAAGCTAGAATCTACAATTTTTCCAAATGTGGAATTTGATGAAGCCGATATAAATTCGGTAATTCGTTATCTTGACCGCGGCGCCAAGCGCTATGACTCTAACAATGAAGGAATTAGCATTATCGCCGGATTTGACAGTACGGTTGCTGCAAATCTCCCAAAAGTGACGATGAGCTTTTCTAAAATTCCACTGAGTGAAATCTTGCGATACCTTACCAAATCCGTTGGCCTTAAATATAAAATCGAGGATAATACCATCATCATCGGTGTCGGGGTTGATGATATGCAGATGGAATATTTTAAAGTGCGTGGTGACTTGATATCTGATATTGCCCCGGCAGAGGGAACAGATAATGTAGCAGCAATTCCGGCTCCAGCTGCAGTTGTAGGTCAAGAACGAACAGCTGTTAACTTTGAAGAATTTACTGCTGCAACAGGACAAGAAAAAAAGATATCATCTTTGGCTTTAATAAAATATTTTGAATTACGCGGGATAAAGTTCGAAGAGGGAGCCACTATTGCTTATGAGACAAGAAGTGGGCAATTGGTGGTGAAAAACACTTTAGAAAACCTTCGCAAAATGGATGAACTGTTGCGACAATTGGATTTAATTAAATCACCATTAGTTCTTATTGAGGCCAAAATTGTTGACCTCACTCAAGCAGATGTTAACGAACTTGGTTTCGACTGGGCATTTGATGTTAAGAGCGACAGTAAGCAACGAACTTGGTCAATCAATGAACCTGGCAAGTTAGGTGGTGACAATCCTTTGCGGCACTTTATCGATGGTAATTTACCAAACGTCGGTGGTAACGCCACAAATAGTTTGATAAAAGACTTTAAACTTTTCCCGAATTTTGGTAAAGGGTTGCTGTTTGGCGCAGACCTGAATGTTAAATTTTCTGTTAATGCCCTGAGTCAAAATTCGCGAACTGAAACACTTTCGACTCCTAAGGTACTGACTGCCAGCGGACAGCGAGCGTTGATTCAAATGAGGGAACAACGTACTTACGCTACGGATTGGGAAGAACCAGAAGTCACGGTCAGCGGTCAAAACGTAACTGTAACTCCGCCCAAGCCAGAGTGGGGCGATGCAGTTGATCTTGGAATTCTGCTTGACGTCCTTCCGGTAATCAGTCCTGATAATTATACGGTTGAACTCCATATTATTTCTCGAGTCACTTCATTCGTTGGTGAGGATATTTATAAAATACCGATAGAGACTCGCCGGACTTGGCAGACCACAGTGGGGGTTGAAAGGGAAATTAGAACTATGGATACTGAAATGAAGATGCCAAGAATCGCAGACCAGGGTGCTAATGTTCATGTAAAAGTATATGATGGCGAAACTATTGTTCTTGGTGGTATGATTATTAATAAAAACATTAACCGTAATGATAAGTGGCCTATAATAGGCGAGATACCAATTTTGGGACGTTTATTCAGCAGCCAACTGGCATACGAGGAGAAAAGAAATATGTTGATCTTTGTTACCACTAGGCTAGTCAATAATGATGGAGTTCCTGTCAGAAGGGACAAACAACGCGCTTTACCTGATTTTTACAGATAATTAAATTTTTCGGAGGATAAATATGATTCGAGGTTATTTTAGGGATATAGGATTGATTGGATGCATCATAGTCGGCATCACAGCTACGGCCGAGGTCCAGGATTTGGTGCCTGTAATACAGCAAGATACTAATCGAGTACGTTCCAGTTATCAGGAAACGGAGGCTAAAGCAATCTCTTTTACAACGAAAGGACATGATTATTTTGTCAAACGCCAATACAAAGAAGCAGTGACTAATTATCTTGAAGCAATTACAATTTATAAATCGTTAGATGTGTCAGGGACTAATCCAGTAATTAAGTCGAGAATTGAATCGTGCCGGGAACAGATTGGTAAAAGTTACTTTTACTGGGCTGAACAGATCGCCCTTGATGCAGAGGCTGCCGCATCTGCTAGCCAATTTTCAGAAGCGATAAAATTATGCCGTGAAGCCATTATGATTTATCCTGAATTCAAGTCTAAACTTGAAAAAAGAATTGCCAGATATGAACAGATGTTAAAATCGGTTGAACGAAAGCTGAGTGTAGAGGAAAATAGATTAATTAAAAATAAAGATGAAATTGACTATAATATTCAATTGTTTTATCGTCAAGGACAACTACTTGCGGAGAGTGGGCAACTCTTGGAAGCACGTCGTAAATTTGAGCAGGTATTGTTGCTCAATCCCTACCGTATGGAAGCCATTCAAGGCTTGCGTGCAGTCAATATCAGGATTGAGCAGGCTATGCGAACCCGCCGTGACAAAACTACCACTATGGAGCGTATTACAGAAGCAGAGTGGAAGTGGGCATCGCCGATTCGGCCTGACACCATAAGTGGTGATGACAATATTCAAATCAAAGCAATTTCGAAAGATCTTCCAGAAAATAAAATCCAACAAAAATTAAAAAGTATCATTATTCCGAGAATTGACTTTGAGGATGTAACTATCCCAACTGCGATTAAGTATATCAGAGAACAGAGTAAACAGCTAGATCCAGAAGGGGAAGGAATTAATATTTTCCTGCGCTTAGCACAACTGGAGCCTGCCATTCCAGGAGCTCAGGCAGCGCCTGTCGCTGTTACAATGACGCAACCAGATGATACAGCCGCCGCCGCAGATGACACAGCCGCTCCATCGACGCCCGCTACGACATTGAACTTTGTTTTAAGTAACAAATCGCTTCAAGAAGCTCTATATTTCCTTTGTCGTGCCGCTAACTTAAAGATGCGAGTTGAAAAATATGCCGTGGTAGTTGCTGCCCATGATATACCATTAGATGATCTTGAAACTAGGATCTTTCCTTTGGAGCAAGCATCACTATCTTCGATTGGAGGTGGTGATGATTCAGAGCAACTGAAAAAATTCTTTTTGGATCGCGGTATCCGTTTTCCTGAAGGAGCTAAAGTTGTTTTCGATCCCAAGATCAGCCGGTTAATTGCTACTAACACCCTTGAAAATTTACGTGAAATTGAAATGCGAGTAGCCAACGAATTGAATCATTCCGATCCTATGGTGCAGATCCAGACCAAGTTTGTTGAGATGACTCAAAATGATTTAAAAGAGTTGGGCTTTAATTATTCACTTTCAGTTGGACAAGCGCTCACTCCTGCTGAAATTAACGGGCGACCACAGTTTACCGCTGACACAGATTTACGTACCGCTAGTGCCCATGGTAATGATGATATTTTTCATTTTAGCAGGAAATTTGGAGACAACGAAGGAAACCAATTTGATATGTCGATTGCTGCACTTGATCAAGCCGACAATTTAAATACAATATCAGCGCCGAGACTTACTACTCTGAACATGCAACCAGCGACCGTCGATATGGTTGAGGAAGTATATTATCCGACTGATTATTCGGATCCTGAAGAGACAGTAACATCTCCTTCTGGAGATTCCAATGTATCGACATATACTTACGTTGGAGCCAGCCCAACATTTACCAGATATCGACTTGGCGTAAGCCTAACTATTACGCCCAATATTGATGTTGAGCAGCGCACTATAACCATGGATGTTGCACCGATGCTCAGAGACTTTGCTGGCTGGACCACATATACTTATCTTCTCGAATCGACAGACGGTCTTCCACCAAGAGAAGATACAATGAAAATGGCAGTTTTTACCGAGCGCATTGTTAAAACTAGAGTGACTATTTACGATGGTGAAACCATTGTCCTAGGCGGAATTATCAAAGATGCATTTGAAAATGTTGAAGATAAGATTCCAATTCTTGGAGATATTCCAATCCTCGGACGTTTTTTCCAATCACAATACACTAGAAGCACAAAGGTGAACTTGTTGGTGCTCTTAAGCTGTCGCTTGGTTAAGCCTGACGGTTCGCCATTTTTTACTGATAATCCTCCAAAAGGACTTCCTACATTTCCTAAAGAAAAATAATTTGTATCCCTGAATTTATGAATAATATATTTACAAGCGTCAATTGATGTCCCATTTGCGGGACTCTATCATTAGAAATAATCACTTGTTCCTTTAATTGCTCGGTGGGTCAATCATGCACAGTCCCAGAATACGTAGCTTTTCCTTGATTGAATTAATGGTGGTGATTGGGATTATTATGTTGCTGGCTGCAATGCTTTTACCGGTGTTGAATATGGCGCGTGCGCGAGCTCGCTCAATCAAGTGTACTAACAATATCAAACAAATAATCGGTGCTTTTATGGATTATGCCGGAGATTGGCAAGGTAATATTCTTTCTGCTAATTCAGGTTCTACCACTCACGGGGATGAAGGCTGGGCGTGGAATTATACTTTGGTTCACAATAATTATCTGCCGAATCCCAAAAAACAGAAAGTGGGTTCAAGCGTGCTATTTTGTCCAGATTCACTCAGATATCTGGTGCCGAATAGACGGAATAACATTTCGTTTTCATACGGAGCAATCTATAATAAATCAGATCGTCAATGTATCGCACTAAATGCACCGCCTATTGCCAGAGCTGGCCACAGCAAAGTAACGCTGGTGGGTGATGCTTGGAGAACCAAATATTCTCCAGCCTGTCCATTTTATCGCATGGCCATCCCAGCCAAACCGCCTGATGGCGACGTTGAGGAATGGAGCTATCCAGCATTGGTGCATCAAGAACGTTGCAATATGGGTTTTATGGATGGACACGTCAAAGCACTGTCAAGGAGAGAACTGGCGACAGATTATTTTTGTGGTAGTGCCAATTATGATACTATTGGCACACTTCACCCTATTGGTTACGTTGCGACCAATATCGGTATAAACATGACGCTAATCGAGTTGGCACCTACGCCCTGATGATATTATTTCAGCTCGAGCAGCACAATATTCATTGATGGATGGCTTAATTGCGCTTGCGCTGCCACTAATGATGGATATTGCAGCTCATCCAACATTACCGGATTGAGCTGAGCAGTTAAATCAATGTTCAGAATATTTTTTTCTTTGTAATGTTCCATACGCAAATTTAATCCAGAGTTATTTCCTGTTTTGTCGTCCATTCCCAGTTTGAAAGAGAGTACAGGTGGGATCATCAATACATCTCTAAAACTTTGTGGTAACGATATCCGATATGTAGATTTCAATAAAGCTGAATTTATAATTAGGTATGGATTATCGCGTTTTTCAGGTAGCGCGCGAATTAATGACGCGACCGGATTATTAGGCAAATTAAACTGCATATAATTACCATCTTTAACTGCAAAACGATCAATCTTTACGGTAATTGATTCAGTCACATCATTCGGATTCAGTGAAAAAGTTAAACCCTTGACGATGGTAGCGTTTTCTGAAATACTCACAACTAGAGTTTGTTCGTAACGTTTCAGCAGTTCTGGAGTGATTTCACTAAAAAAACGTTTTTTCCCCGCTGCATTCATCCCCGAATATTTTTCTTTTAGAGTCAGATCGGCACTGCCGTCGTCATTAATGGTTATCTCAGTATTGCTCTCAGAGCGGTTCGGCTCCAACGCGTCAATTCCGCTGACTTTGCCGTCTACTAGCGACATCATCAGAGTTCCCTCATGGGCCGTTGCGCCTAATGGAGTGTATTGGTCAGTATCATTCAATAGCCCAAAATCATCGACACTCACTAATACTTCGCTAAAGAATTCAGGCACAGAAATTTCGTTACACATCTCTACAAATTCTTTGATTTTCGGTAAGCTGGATCCTAAGACGAATTTATAGTTTATCCCGGCGGCACGTAGCCGTGAAGCCAGTAGCACCGCACGGTCGGCGGAGTTACCGTAACCACTGCTTTGCGTCACGCTGGGGGCGGCGATAGCATTTAAAGGAAGAGCATTTAAGGCAGGGCCTGCTCGTCGGATATTTTTGGCAACATCGTCTCGAATCGCTTTAATTTTTTCACGCTTGGCGGCAGTCGAGCCAGAAAATTCCACCACTGCCGACGGATCGTCCTGGATCGCCGCTTTATTCAACGCTGAATCGACCATGCTGGCATATTCAGTTCCACTAACGGTAGACATCCTGACCGTGGGTACGAAGCTCCACAGTGGCGGTAACGCTGTCTCCTGCTTTATCGCTGGCACATTGTTAACTTCCCATGATCGAATGTTATCCTCGATATGCGTTTTCAAGCGTTCATCAACTTGCATTGATATTTCCCCGTCATATTTAACCGTGACGCGTTTACGTAAAATAGGGTCGAAATCTTGAAATACTGCAATCAAAGAAAATGGAATGCGGTTTTCTGAAGTGCTTCGGACTGTGTATTCAATAACGCTTCCGATTTGAACTCCAGGGAGGCTGATTACCATCATTTTCCCAGCTGGATAGCGTGGCGCGGAACCAACCCAGCTTTCATCCATGATGTTAATCTCATTTTCCGTCACTTTTTTTCTTTCTCCGTCCGGATTAATTACGGCGGCGTCAATCAGTTCTATTTTTCCACAAGCTGGATTGAAGAAAAACTTCAATTCGGAATTTTCTTTAATACCGCCAAAGGTTAATATCTCTTTGCGAATTTTTTCGGTTCTAACCCATTCCATGGGGTTTTGCAACTCGAAATTAACATCCCAATCCAGGTATGTGGCATTGGCATCTTTTAGTAATTCTTGAGTGGTGAGAACAGTTTTAAATACTGGAGTTTTGCGTTCTTCATATTCAATATCGCGCAATGCCTGTTTCAAATTATCGTATTGGGGGGGAGTTACTTCTGTGGTGATGAATGCAATGTTACGTTCGCCGGAAACAATTTTCCCATTGTACTGGAGTTTTTGATTCCAATCCAGCACTGCGGTGTCGATGCTTTGAGGAGTTGGCAGGATTTCTGCTGGCCAAGCCTCGGGAAACACTAACTCAAATTGTTCTGAAGACGCGCAGGTAGAAAATATCTGCATCGGATATTTACGTTCCTTCAAACCAGTTGAACCCAGCACGAAATTGACCACGCCGAAATGCGATCCTAACCAAGGCACGGTAAACAGAGCCCGGCCGGAACCTTTGACCAGGAAGTTTTTTGCTGAATATTTGATTTTTACTCGAAGTTGTTGGTCCATGTCGCGCAGATCTTGCGGTAGGATTTCAATATTTTGTACAGTTGCACCTGCCACTGCCTGACCGAGTTGGCGGGTAATGAATTGCCGCACTTGTTGTGGATTCCATGATGAAAAGGCACCGCGATAAACATCGTCGTTAATGCCATTAAAAACTAGCTCAGCTTCAGCATTGAGTGTTCCCTCTTCATCTAAGTTTCCTTTTACTTTGATTTGTAGCGTATTTTTTGTTGCTGGAGTAATCGGTGAAGTTTGTAGAGTCTCGCCCTCGGGCCGTGCCACGAGATAACTCATATTTGATAGATATGATGGGAAAATTTCTGGTGTAGTTTCATTGGTTGAATCCATCAGTAAATATTCGTTCTTTTTTAATTCAACCGCACTGATTGCGTGGTTAAAATAATTATTAGGAACTTCAGCATCTTTGCGCGGTCCACTATAAAATAGGACAGGGAATGCATTAAATCCTGCTTCACGAAGCATTGCGGTCAGTAATGCCGCTTTGTCGCGACAAACACCATAGCGATTTTCAAAAGTTAGGTTGACGTCGTGTGGTTCATAGCCTGGAGCTTCTTTTTCCACGGTTATGCCAGAATAGCGAATCTCTTTCGCGACAAATTGAAATATCGCATTGATTTTTTCAAGGTCAGTTTTTTTACTTTTAATCAATTCTGCAGTTTTAGCTTTCATCGCTGGAGTTATTTTAGCCATGCGGGGTTCGCATAAATCCCAGTACCAACGTGAAATTTCCGGCCAGTCGGCCGCTGTGCTTAGCAATAATCTTTGCGCTGACATATACCATGGTGGCATAGATGGTTCATCAAAGAACTGCGGTAAATTGCGCGCAATCCAAGTATGTCGGGTTCTGCCTTTTTGGTCTGTTTTGCTGTATTTTACAGTTCCTGGAATTTCGTCTTTGAGCATGATATTTTTTAACGGCAATTCGGCAGGTGCATCAACGGTTAATTCGGCGTATAATGCCGGAGAATGGAACTGAAATACGGTAAAATCGGTCCAAACCCCTTTAATGCGGGATTTAAGAGTGAGCTCCTTGTAGGTTGCTCGTATGATATCACCTAGTCGCAAATCCGGAATCGAGATCTGTAATATGCGTTGGTTAGGATCATAAATATTTGCATTCATCTGCCCTGGTTCGGTCATAATTCGTGAATTTGCTTTGACATCGATCGGGATGATTTTGGCATCGCGTTCCAGCTCCAAATTAACTATTTCGATCTGGTTGTAGTGTTCATTGAAATGTAGCGAGAGTGTGCGATTTTCTTGCCGCCCTTTCTCGGTTAGGATTTTTTCTGCTGATTCGTGAATTGCTTCCGCTGTTGCATCCGGATTGTAGCGAATGTTCTGACGGGTGGAAATTATTACGGTATCAGCGTCGGGATATTTCTCGACGCTGATTTGGGCAATCTCATTTTTTTCATTTGCCACCACCAGAGGTGGCAAAGTAGCAGGGAGAAATAGTAGTAGGGCCAGTAGGGTTCTTTTCATACTTATATCCTTTTTATGGTTTAATTTTAAAGAAGAGAAATGGAGCGGGCGAACGGAATCGAACCGTCGTGGCCAGCTTGGGAAGCTGGAGCATAACCATTTTGCTACGCCCGCTTATAGCGGAGGTTTCTATTGAAATTATAATATAAAGCACTCAAAACGCTTTTCAATCAGCATGGCTAATATTCTTAAAACCATTTTCTAACTTCGCGCGCGCATTATGCGCGCGCGGAGTTAGCGCTACTAATTTATTGCATTTTTGTCCACCAATTGGTGGAGATACGGGAGCCAGGCTCTGTCCAAGTTTTTTCATAAATCATATCGGTTTTTCCCCATACTTCGAGGCGCCAAGCGATAATGTTGCGATCTTTATTACGAATTCTGTTTAATGGTATTTTGATTTCTCTGCCCCAACCTCTGCTCAAGCCTCCTCCGGTACCGCGGTTGAAATGCATGTTTTGGCGCTTGGAACTGTTTACTTTTTCCAAAATTGCTGCGCGGTCATATCCTTTGGCTCTAACCGAAGCATCTTTTGGATAGCTAATTAAAACAATTGGTCGTTCACCAATATTACTGGAACCTTCAGTCATCACATAAAGATAAAAATATGGTTGCTTGACCGCGTTCTGATTGCGGTCTTTTTCATATTTTGGGCTGATGGTATAACTGAACTCAAAATATTGTACACTTTTTGTTTTACCAGATTTTTCCTCTGCGCGTTTTGGAACATTACGTTCCATCACGCTGATGGCATAATCTGAGGTGTTGTCGTCGAAACCGCTACCGGTTTTCAAATCCGTATCATAGTAGCCGGTCAACTGATTAACTCGGATTCGTTCTTTACCGCCGTTAATCTCCATAGTAATAACTCCGCCTTCAATGCTGATGATTTTCACATTGGAAACTTGCAGCGGTTCAGATTCTTTGTTTGGTTTGTAGATAATGGTTCCGGCCTCCACACCACAGGCCAACAGTGCTATACTTGCGATTAATAACTTCAGTTTTCTCATTGAATACCTCCAATTGTTAAAAGCTAAAAACTTTATTGCGATTCTTCTCTAAATTAGTATCCATATCGTCGTATGCCTCTTTGAGTGCAGCGCGTTCAACTTCATTTTCTCCCTCAATTGCCCGCCTTTTGTGTTTTGGTGGATTGAGAGAAAAAACTTCGCGTTTGCGTTGCTCCATATAATCTTGTTTTTGGGCACTTTGTCCAGGAATGACTGTGACTGCTTCCCGCCGTGGCGTAGTTTCAGTGGTCTTCGGTTTGACTTTTGGGGTTGGCGGGGGAATTCCGCGCATGCTTTGAACCCATGAACATCCACTAAGCAGTAAAGCGATAATTGTGGTAATTAGAAAATTTTTCATCAGATCACTCTTTTGTCGCTGGTAGTCTTTTATAGGCATCTAAAATCAGATCTTTGGTATCTTCCCAGCCGATACATGCGTCGGTTATTGAGACTCCGGGTAGCGGAGTTGTTCCAGGAATAACTTGCTGTTGCCCAGCGCAAATATTGCTCTCCACCATTAGGCCTCTGATCGCTTTTTCGCCACCAACAATCTGATTGATGACATCATTAAAAGCCACTTTTTGGAGATCATGTTTTTTATTGGAGTTAGCGTGGCTACAGTCGACAATGATTCTTGGAGCCAAATCACGTTTAGTCATTGCTACTTTGATGTATGCAATGTGTTCCGCTCCGTAATTTGGTCCTTTATTGCCACCGCGTAGCACCATATGTCCGCATTGATTGCCCGTAGTGCGGAAAATTCCAGAATGCCCTTCCTCGGTCACTCCGATAAAGCTATGACAGGAGCGTGCTGAGCTGATGGCATCAATAGCGGTATCTAAACCGCCATCAGTTGCGTTTTTGAATCCGACCGGCATCGATAATCCGCTGGCTAATTGGCGATGCGTTTGTGACTCTGTAGTGCGCGCACCGATGGCTGTCCAGGCGACGGTATCGGCAATATATTGCGGTAGCACTAGATCTAGCATTTCCGTTGCCACGGGAACCCCAGTTTCGACAATTTTAAGCAATAGTTCTCGTGCCACGGCGATACCCTTTTCAATGTTGTATTCGCCGTTGATATCTGGGTCATAAATTAGACCTTTCCAGCCGACGGTAGTCCGAGGTTTTTCGAAATACGCGCGCATTACCAAAAACATCCGATCTTTGACCTCGTCGCTCAGTGATTTTAAACGTTTTGCATACTCAATGGCCGAATCTAGATCATGGATCGAACAAGGACCTACGATTATCAACAGACGTTGATCACGACCATCAAGAATGTCCATAATCTGATTTCTTGCTGCAACCACATTTGCTGTAGATTTTAGGGACATCGGGTATTCTGATTTAATTTCTCCGGGCGATGGTAGCGGCGAAATACTCAAAATGTTTACATTATTATTTTTCATATACGATTAATTCCTATTAGTTTGTCGATTGTAAATCTATCAGAAAAAAAGCCAATTTCAACGTATAAGATCATTTACTGGTTGAAAAAGTGCAATAAACACGGTAAATTCAAGGTTCTTAAGTTTATACAGAGATTCAGGTGATGTTGATGGGAAAGAAAAAGCATAATAGTAGATTAATTGTTGAGCCACGTGATTTTACCTTTGGTGAAACTGCGGAAGATGCTTTGTTGCTGGATTGTGGAAAAAAGCTTAAAAATGTCAACATCCGTTATGAAGTTTACGGTGAACTTAACGCTGCTGGTGACAATGCAATATTGATTCTTCATGCCCTTACTGGCGACGCCCATGTTGCCGGATACTACAGAGAGGAAGACGAAAAGGAAAAACCCGGCTGGTGGGATGGTATGGTTGGTAAGGGGAAACCCATTGATATTGATAAATATTTTGTTGTTTGTAGCAATATTATTGGTGGTTGTAGCGGATCGACTGGGCCGCGTTCTCAAAATCCTGAAACCGGCAAGCTCTATAATATGGATTTCCCAATCATTACTATCGCGGATATGGTGCGCGCACAGGATCGCTTGATGCAACATCTTAAAATCGAAAAATGGCTCGGCGTAATTGGCGGTTCTATGGGCGGCATGCAAGCGCTGGAATGGTTACGTCTTTATCCAGAAAAACTGCAATGTGCCCTTGCTATAGCCACGACACCGCGACTGTCCCCCCAAAGTATCGCATTCAATTGGGTCGGACGTGAAGCAATTAAAACCGATCCCAAATGGTTGGATGGTAATTATTCAGACAATGTCCCTAACCGAGGACTTTCAACCGCGCGAATGCTCGCTCACATCACTTATTTGAGTGATGAGTCGATGAAACGTAAATTTGGGCGTGTTCTCCAAAAATCAAAAAATTACTCATTCGATTTTAATCGCGATTTTGCCGTAGAGAGTTATCTTGAACACCAAGGCTCGCGTTTTGTTGAACGCTTTGACGCCAACAGCTATCTTTACATTACTCGCGCCATGGATTATTTTGATTTATCCTCTGCTACCGGCGGCAATCTAAGCAAAGCTTTAGCCGGAGTAAAGGGGCATGTTTTAGTCGTATCATTCACTTCTGATTGGTTGTTTCCAACCTCACAGTCGCGCGAATTAGTGCGCGCATTGCTCAATAATAATGTCAACGTAAGTTCTTGCGAAATTGAATCTCCGTATGGGCATGACGCTTTTTTGCTTGAAATTGATATACTTGGGAAAATGATTTCTGATTTTCTCCGTATTCAGCAGGAGGTGAGTAGAAATGCCTGATTCATTACGCAAAGATTTAACGGAACGTCGCCCCGACTTGGTGGCAATCGCGGATATTATCCCACGAGAAGAAGGTGTCCGCGTTTTGGATTTGGGCTGTGGCGATGGTTCTTTATTACAGCTATTGCGCCATGAAAAGGATATTCATGGAATTGGAGTGGAAATTTCTCAGGATAAAATCATTAAATGTATCGCTGGTGGAGTTCCGGTTATTCACATGGATTTGGACAACGATCTGGTGTTTATTGAAAATGACGCATTTGATTATGTGCTTTTGAGCCGTACGATTCAGGCTGTGCGTCGTCCGGATTTGCTGATTCAAGAGATGTTGCGTATTGGCACTCTGGGAGTTATTAGTTTTATCAATTTTGGCTATATCGGCATCCGGTGGCAATTGATGATGAAAGGTGCCATGCCTGAAACCAAAACCCTACCAGACCACTGGTTTGATACCGACAATATTCATCTTGGCACTATTCATGACTTCCGTAACCTTTGTGCAGACACTGGCGTCAATGTTGTTCGTGAAGTCCCGTTGGGTAATAGTCCATTTCTAACCGGACTAAATCCCAATTTATTCGCACAAACTTGCGTCTTTGTAATCTCCAGAAGATAGCGATAAACTCGATATAAAAAATTATCGCGCATAAATCATGCGCATGAAGCATATTTGAGTAAAGCAAAAACGGGTGGAGACGAAAAATGGCTATGAAAAAAGCATTTAAAAAAGCAATTAAAATTATTGCCATAATCGTAGGTGGCATATTTATCATTGTGGCGGTTTTTATCGCCGTAGTGGTTTACAATCTTCATCAGAAAGTGGCCACAAAGACGTCCGTTAATTTGTATCCTGAAATAATTGAACAGCTCCAGCAGTCATCAACCCTTTATTCGTTTTTTCCAGTAAAGATTGCTCTGGATGCGGACAGAAATGTTTTTTATTATGTTCCCAAATTCTTCCAACGTGGAGACACCATTTGTCTCAGACAAAAATTGTCGCAGGAAAAATTTCATCAAATAGTTAAACAGCTTGAAGCAAGCGGGCGAATCGAAATAAGCGATTTCGGGGATATGACAAAGCCAAATTGTTATCCTAAATACGGGACTAGCTCTGAGCAAGACGTAACTACGTTGCCTGAAGGCTTTCGGATATTTCTGTTTGAGTCTGATTTAGAGGAAATTAAAAAGAAATGGAATCATCATTTTCTTGGATTTACCGCAGTATCTTCCGAAAAATGCGAGGTTATATATTATGCCCATCAGTTCTAAATGTTTTGAGACTAAATCAAGTCAACCGATATTATACATATTCTCTTGATTACCGGGAACAGGGAAATCGACTTTGGCGCGAGAATTGTCCAAAACCATCGAAAGTAGTATCAATGAATTACTCAAAAAAATAACTACATTGGAGAATTTGAGATGAGTGCGCCAAGCAAAGCT
>DLIO01000021.1 GCA_002483765.1 Lentisphaeria bacterium UBA7640
ACCGGAAATAGACCCTTATTTCTATTTGTTTTATACTCAATATTGACAATCTCATTTATGGCATTAATTTTTTATTATTTTCATTATGAAAAACAGACCATTGAAACCTTAGGTAATGCTTACTATTTTGCCTCCATTACGTTTTGTACGACAGGATATGGAGATATAGTGCCATCAAATTTGATTACGAAAACATCCACGTGTATAGGAGGTTTCTCTGGTATTATATTTTGTAGTTCTTTTACTATATCGTTATTGAGAAAATATTTTGAAGATTCAACTTAACTTTCCCCAGAAAACCTAAAGGCGGGGCCATGCATATTTTTAAAACGATATTTAACTTGTTTTAAAGTGTTTATACTTTTCTTCTTGAGTTTTTCCTGAACAATATTAAATTATTTTATAGCAAAAAATCAGCAGTTCTATCTTAAATGAATTAATTTTTCCAAAAGGCCTATGAGAAATGCAGTTTTGTGGAAAGAAATTTTCAAGTAATATGCATAACTACTTGCTATACAAAGGACAAGAGAACGAAAAACATGTATGGCTCCGAGCTCGGCCAAGTCATTCGACATTGTAGACATAAAAGACACGAAAAGGGAAAGAAAAATCATTGTGTTCTTTGTGAAAACTTTGGGGCCTTTGTGGTTAAAATGAATTATGGAATTAACTTTCAAGGCTAATTGAGAATTGGAGAATTTGGTCTAACTTTAATTCTTAATTAGCGCGCGCATTATGCGCGCGCTAATTAGAGACACCAATTACATATATTTTAATTGCGTATTTTTTGTGTTCCATGACGGGAATCATTCGAACTTTTGAACAAATATTCTGCGTTTAATTGTCTTTGAGGTTACGGCGGTCGATTACTCGTTTTGCTTTACCGAGAGAGCGTTCCAATGAATTTGGAGCCGCCAATTCGATATCGAAATGTAACCCAGTAACTGACCTGATCTCACGCGCAATACGCTGTTTTAAAGCTTGCAATTCACTCATTTGATCAGAGAAATCTTGCGCGCGCATTTCAACTTTGACCACCGCGCAATCAGTGTTTTTCGGCCGCGATAACTCAATCAGATAATGCGGCGCAGTTCCACCAACCTTCAGCAACGCTTCTTCGATTTGTGACGGAAAAATATTTACGCCTCGGATAATCATCATATCATCAGTGCGTCCGTAAACGCGCCCCATGCGCATGGTAGTGCGTCCACATGGACATGGCGAAGCATCCAAAGTCGCTAAATCGCGGGTTCGGTAACGGATTACCGGCATCGCCTCGCGGGTCAATGCGGTAATCACCAATTCGCCCTGTTCGCCCTCGGCAACGGGTTCCTCCGTTTCCGGATTGATACATTCAAAAAGAAAATGGTCTTCCTGAATATGCATGCCAGTACGACAATGACATTCGCCACTGACGCCCGGGCCAAGCACTTCGCTTAAACCATAATTGTTGTAAACCTGAATCCCGAGAGAATTTTCGATCGCGTGGCGCATGCTTTCTGTCCACGCTTCACCGCCGAAAAATGCCATTTTTAGATTAAGTGAACCTGGTTTAATGCCAGCTTGATGCAGTGCGTCCGCCAAATTTAATGCGTAACTTGGAGTAGAAACCAGCGCATCCGGAGCAGCATCCTGGAGCAACATCACTTGACGTGCGGTATTACCTGCTGAGGTCGGAATCACGGCACAACCAACTTTTTCGATACCGTAATGCAAGCCAAAACCACCGGTAAACAATCCGTAGCCAAACGCCACTTGCGCGGTATGTTCGCGTTTTAATCCACCTGAGGTCAAAAAACGGGCACATAAATTTGCCCAGTTATCCAGATCACTTGCGGTATAGCCACATAGAGTCGGTTTGCCGGTGGTTCCGCTCGAAGCGTGAATGCGTGCGAGTTCAGATTTAGGCACCGCCAGCATGCCGAATGGATAATTGGCGCGCAGATCATTTTTAACCGTAAAAGGTAGCCGTTTTAAATCATCAAGTGATTTGATTGAGTCCAGAGTTATCCCTTTTTGGGAAAATCGCTCTTGGTATAACGGTACATTAGCAGCGCGTGCCACACACTCTTTCAAGCGTTGCAACTGTAATTTTTTTAATTGCTCCCGAGGCATGGTTTCAGCATGCACATCCCAAATATGACATTCAGACATTGTAAGTTCCGATTATTTAAATAGATCCATTTCTTTTACGGTATCAAGCTTTTCCGCTTTCAAGGCGGCGACTGCTTTTTCGTGATCGGCAAAACGAAATACCATAATCGCTTTGTCGCCTTCACCAAAGGTAAACGCATACATATATTCAACATTAACGCCATGTTTAGCGAGTGCGTCCAAAATCTCTGCCAAACCACCGGGACGGTCTTCGACAGTTAACGCAGTCACGCTGGTTTCGCGCACAACAAAACCGGCCTTGCTCAAAATATCGCGGGCAGCTTCCCACTCTTTGACCAACAACCGCAAAATCCCAAATTGTTCGGTATCGGCCAACGACAACGTGCGGATGCTGATGTTGTTGTTTTTCAGTGCTTGGCAGATTTCATTAATCGCTCCTGAGCGGTTTTCCAGAAACAACGACAGCTGATGGATAGTAATACTCATAGTTATACTCCTTAATTCAGGTTCCTAATTCGCGCGCGCATTATGCGCGCGCGAATTAAGAGATTTATTTTAACGATTCTTTACCAAGTCTAAATGCAATGAAATTAACTTCGTGAAGTTTTTCCGGAAGGTTCTTTTTGATCACTGCAAACCACGCTTCTTCCGAGAATTCAAGTTTTGAGCTAAGCGCTCCAAGTAATGCCACATTGAGCGATTTTGGATTGGTCAGTTTTCCAGCGTCAATCTTTGAAGGCGCAATCAGACAACCATCTTTCTTGAGCCGCATTTCATTAACGGGTACTTGGGTTTTATCAAGCACAATTAAAAATTCAGCTTCGCCATCTGGAACCATTGGACTGGCAACCTTCGAGCCGTAGCGAACGTCGCTCGAGACCGAGCCACCGCGTTGGCTCATGCCGTGAACTTCACTCTTTTTGACATCAAGTCCAGACTCAAAGACAACCTCCGCCAGAATATCTGAAGCTTTTAGAACGCCTTGCCCGCCCAAGCCGGCAAAAACCACATTAACCACTTTATCGATCATTTTCGTTATCCTTGGTTGTTTTCGTATTGTTTAAATTTTGCCAACGCCAAGATGCACGGTTTGCGAGCAATAATGACCGAAATATCATTGGAAGCCAAACGTTGCTTTACCAAATCCTTAAAGGCCGTGGGATCTTTGATTGGATCACAAATATCGACGTTATCTACGCCCATTGCCCGAATCACATCTTCCATAACAATGCTCGGAGCGGATGAATGATCTAGACTGCGACCAGTGCCAGGATGTTCCTGAAGCCCTGTCATTGCAGTCGTTCCATTATCCAAAATCACGACCACATGGCCAGCTGCTGGACGATTATAAACCATATCAACAATGCCGGTTAAACCACTGTGCATAAAAGTACTATCGCCGATCACGCTGATGACCCGCCGCGCTTGATTTTCCGCCAACACTTGGCGCATGCCTAAGGCTACGCCGATACTCGCGCCCATGCAGACGCAGGTATCCAACGCGCTGAACGGCGCCATTACGCCGAGCGTATAGCAACCAATATCGCCAGAGACGATACAATCTAGATCGCGAAAGATTTCAAAAGCTTTACGGTGAGGACATCCAACACAAAGTTGAGGTGGTTTGCCGGCTGGTGGCACCGCTTCTGGAGAAACATCGCCAGCCAAAATACGACGTACGCGATTGACATTCAATTCGCCAAAACGGTACATTTCAGGTTTACCTTCAACTTGGATTCCAGCGGCGCGGAGCTGTGTTTCCAGCCATGGATCACCCTCCTCAACTACGACGCAACGTTTTACGGTTTTTGCGAATTTGGCAATGCGTTCGAGCGGTAGCGGATAAGTCATCTTAAGTTGTAAAACCGATGCGTCAGGAGCCGCCTCCAAACTATGTTGAGTGGAGATTCCGGAGGTGACAATACCGATTTGATCGCCACGACGGAATTCGACAATCAAATCTGTAGATGATTCGTTGAATTGTGCCAATTCTGTGAGTTTTTGGCGGAGAGCACGGTGTGCGATGCGCGCAAATGCCGGAACCATCACTTTAGTTTTGATATCTCGTTCAAAATAAGGTTGAACAGCAGTTACAGGCGTGGTACGACGTTTGGTAATACATTTGGAATGACACACACGGGTAGTCATGCGAAACAGCACTGGTATTTTCCATTGCTCCGAAACCTCAAACGCCTTGATCAACAAATCGTAAGCTTCTTGAGAATCTGACGGTTCGAACATCGGCAAAGCCGCCGCGACGGCGTAGTTACGGTTATCTTGTTCGTTCTGACTCGACGCCATGCCTGGATCGTCCGCGGTCAGAATAACCAGCCCGCCTTCGGTTCCAGTATAGGCGACGGTGAACAAAGGATCCGCAGCTACATTCAAGCCGACATGTTTCATGGTTACCAGCGTTCTTGCACGGGCAAAGGCTGAGCCGATACCGACTTCGAGTGCAACTTTTTCATTTGGCGCCCACTGAGCGTGTCCACCTAGAGTGGAGAAATGTTCCAAAATTTCTGTCGATGGGGTGCCAGGATAACCGACACCCATTTTAACTCCGCAGTCCAGACTGGCCTGCGCCACGGCCTCATCGCCGCTTAATAATAATTTTTCAACCATAGTTTAAACCTCAAATTAAAAGGTTCAAATTAACACTTGTTAGCGAATATTCAAGACTTTTAGTGCGCGATAAACTCATTAATGCGCTGATTTTCAAATTTGCTTTCTGCTGGGCAGGTTTCATATTAACCAAAGGTTATTAACATCACAAGGTTGATTAGATAAATGTTTTCAGAAGAATCAAAATTAGTTAATATTATTGTAATTGTCGTTGCACTTGGATTTATAGTCCTTGGCTTCTATTTAGCGGCAAGTGGTTTCCGACATGGCAATATCGCGTCCAGTGTCGGCGGCTTGCTGGGGATAATGGTTTGCTTTGCAATCGCGGGTACATTCCTTGCACCACTGATCTCTGTTAGCGCTGGAAATTGGTTTGGTGATTTCTTCTTTTACCGCAGAATAAAACTAAAAAAAGCTCCTGAACTCATTGCACCGTTGGAAGGATTGATACGCGAAGAAAAATATACTGAAGCGGCCGAAAAGATTCAAGCGATACTATTTCGCGATGCTATGGATATCGCCGCGCGCGAATTGCTATTTAATCTCTATTATGACCATCTGAAAGACAAAAACAAAGCACTCGAAATCTGCTTGGACTATTTTAATCACCCTGGACATAAATCAAACGACAAAACTGCTTCGTTGTTGTTGGCGATGTCCGACCTGCTCCCCGAGCCACAAGCAGTCGAGTGGTTGCAAAAAGAACTAAAACGCGGCAAATACTCCAAGCGCGAAAAAACCGTGCTAGAAACCCGGCTGAATGCTTTAAAAGCAGAGTTTTCAGAATGACAGAGCAGCACCATTAATTTATCTATGGAACCGTGCGCTAAGATTTTTTTAAAAAATAGTTCTGGAACCTGTCTTTGTGCGGTGCTATTTTATTTGCATTATTTAAAAAACGTGGAGAATCTGAAATGAGTGCGCCAAGCAAAGCT
>DLIO01000120.1 GCA_002483765.1 Lentisphaeria bacterium UBA7640
CGCATTATGCGCGCGCTAATTTTGAATATTAATTATAAACATTTAGCCATACTAGTTGAAAAGAACTACAAACTACTCTATATTGACTCTACACAACCACCTAAAGAACGGAGCCTCAAATGACCTGTAAAGTTGCTAATTTATTAAAAAAACATCATCAAGAACACTTACTTAAATTCTGGAGCGAACTGAATGAAAAATCTCGGGCGCAGTTGAACTCGCAATTAGAAGCGTTGCCTTGGGAAAATCTAGACGAATTGATTAGCCAATATGTTACCAATCTTCCAGAAATTGCTATTCCAAAAGACCTGAAACCCGCACCCTTTTTTCCAACCATTCCAACTGATGCAAAAATGGCTACTCTCTATGAAAAAGCCAGCGCCGAAGGGGTTAAACTTCTGCATTCCGGCAAAGTATCATTACTGACGGTTGCCGGCGGTCAAGGCACGCGGCTAGGCTACGACGGCCCCAAAGGCACTTACCCGATAACTCCAATTAAAGAAAAAACGCTATTCCAATATTTCTCAGAAAGCATCCGCCGTTTTGGCGAAAAATACAACACTAAGTTTACCTGGTACATTATGACCAGCGAACTTAATCACCAAGCTACTGTCGATTTTTTTAAAGATAATAATTATTTTGGTTTGGATGAACAGCAGATAGTTTTCTTCTCTCAAGGAACCATGCCCGCATTTGACAACGATGGACGTTTGTTATTAAGCGCTAAAGATTCATTAGCACTCTCGCCTGACGGACACGGCGGCACTTTATTGGCGCTCAAGCGTTGTGGTTGCTTAAAGCGGATGGCACAAGAAGGCGTTGAATATCTGTCTTATTTTCAAGTTGACAATCCGCTAGTTTCAATCGTCAATCCATTATTTATCGGCCTGCATGCTCTAGAAAAATCAGAGATGAGTTCGATTATGTTAGCAAAAACTGGCCCATTTGAAAAACTGGGCAATTTTTGTGTTTCTGACGGACGTTTGCAGATTATCGAATACAGTGATCTACCAGACGAACTGGCAGACTCGCGCGACGCTAAAGGTGCTTTACGCTTCATAGCAGGCAGTCCGGCCATACACATCTTGAATCGGAACTTTATCGAAAATTTGACTTCCGGACATCAATTCAGTCTACCGTGGCATCGTGCGGACAAAAAAATTCCTTTTATCAATGATATTGGCGAATTGGTAACACCAAAACAACCTAATGGCGTAAAACTCGAGTCGTTTATTTTCGACGCATTACCTTTAGCTTCTCATACGATGGTCCTCGAAGCAATTCGCGAAGAAGAGTTCGCACCGACGAAGAACAAAACTGGCGTTGATTCAGTAGAGAGTTGCCGTAAAATGCTGATTGAACGCGATGCGCAACGCTTAGAGCGCGCTGGGGTAAAGATTGCTCGCGACGCTAAAGGCGCGCCGCAATATCCGGTTGAATTGTCGCCGGCGATTATTGTTGACGACGAAGACGCTGTTCAATATTGCGCGAAGCATAAAATAACCGATCTGACCGAACATCGTCAACCAATCTATCTGGGGTAAAACTATGCAAAAAATCATACCAATCTCAATCAATGATATCATCGCCAATGAAGAGAGTTGTTCTGAAATGCTCAATCACGCTTGCTTGCGAGGAGAGTCTTGGTGGGTTACAGGTGGCGGAGCCGTTGACGGAACGTTCTGGGTGATACTGGAAAACCTTGAAGATGATAACAGCAAACCAGCGGTGACCTACCGTTTTGCCCGGCTTTGTCGACCCAATGACGATGAAATTACCGCAACCGCAAAAGCACGCTGGGCCGCCGGATTCGCTATTCTAGCGGTTTTCGAAGCATCAAATGATGTCTGGGCGTTGTTCTCCTCCAAGTAATTGGAACACCAATCATGCAAAACATCATCATCACCGAAAAAAACCGGGTTCTGCTCGAAAATGAAAAAGAAGACCGTTCTGGTTGGTACGCGTTCTGGTTAGTTTTAATAACCTTGCTGATGATATTTTTCGGCTGCACTATGCTCTATTCGACCTCTTACGGTGTGGCTGGAGCAAAATATTTCAACAATCAGTTAATTTGGTGTGGAGCTGGCTTTATCTCTGCCGCATTAATGGTTTTAGTCGGATTCAAAAAAATCTCAGGCTATGCGCTAACCATGATCATTGCGTCGGTAATTCTTTTAGCGATCGCTGATTTCCTTTTCCCTGCGGTAAAAGGCGCTCATCGCTGGATTAAAATCCCGATCCCTGGTTTTCCCATCAATATCCAGCCATCGGAATTAGCGAAACTGGCAGTGGCAATATTTTTCTCGAAATATTGTGCGGAGCGTCTTCGCTTCATGGACACAATACTTCACAGAAACGGCCCATTGCCTGGAGTTGCAGTTTGTGTTGTCGTTTGTGTATTTATTATTCTCGGCAAAGATCTTGGCACCACTATTTTAATTGCTGGTGTGGTTACTGCAATCCTTTTCTGTGCAGGAATAAGATTGCGCTGGCTACTTTTGGTAATTGTTGGTGGCGGCACTGTGCTATTTTTTCAAATTAAATATTTCTCTCCTATGCGCTGGGCTCGCTTGACCTCATTTCTTGATCCATTCAAGGATGCGCAGGGTGACGGCTATCAGCTAGCCAACTCATTCTTGGCGTTCGGTTCAGGAAATTGGTTTGGTATCGGATTTTCACAAAGTCGCTTAAAAGCGCGTTATCTCCCTGAAGCCCACACCGATTTCATCTTTTCGATCACTGGCGAAGAGCTCGGATATGTAACCATGTTGGCAGTGATTATGGTTTATCTGGTATTTGTTATTCTAGGAGCAAAAATCAGTACTTCCGCGAAAACTCGACACGGCATGTTGCTGGGGGTCGCTCTTACTTCCATTATTGGAATGCAAGCGGTTATCAATATCGGCGCGGTTTGTGGCGCGTTTCCAACCAAGGGGATGCCGGCGCCTTTCGTCAGTTACGGCGGTAGCAATATGATGATGTGCTTAACCGCTGTCGGTTTATTGGTCAGCATTGCTATGGAAACCGCGATGCCTGATTACAATGCAGACCTCACCCGTTGGTTAAGATCTAAAGTACCATTCCTCAAAAACCCGGTAGAAGATGAATAAAAAAAAACTGCAACGCTTAGCAATAACCTGCGGCGGGACTGGTGGCCATTTTTACCCAGGACTAAGCACTGCGCGACACTTTCACCATGACGATGGACAAGTCGTATTGCTATTGAGCGGTATTAATATTGACCGCCAAAGCGCGGAAGCAGAACGTCACGGCATTGAAACTGTTAAACTACAACGCATGCCAAGTCCACGCGGCATCTCTGGAACAATTCGCTTTCTGCGCGGTTTTAGTTCAGGCTTTTTACAATCACGACGCGAACTTAAAAAAGCAAAAGTACAGGCCTTGCTTGGTATGGGTAGTTTTGCGTCATTTCCAGCCGCTTTGGCGGCACTGAGTCTGCGCATACCGTTATTCCTGCACGATGGCAATGCGCGCGTTGGCAAAGCCAATCGCATTCTGAGCCGTTGGGCCAAACACCTTGGAACCGCATTTCCAGCAGTAAATCCCGCGTCCGTAAAATGCCCCTTGGAATGTACCGGAATGCCGTTGCGTCCTGAGTTGACTGAGCCCGCTTTAATCGATAAAACCAGCGCCATCAGCGAAATCAATCGCCTCTGTTCTTCAGAGTTAAAGTCTGATTTGACCACGATTCTGATTTTCGGTGGTAGCCAGGGCGCGGAGATTTTCAATAAAACTTTTCCAGCGGCTTTTATGAATTATCAAAAGCCATTCTTCCAAGTCATACATTTGACTGGTCAAGGAAAATATGATGAAGTTAAAGAAGCCTACAGCGGCGCTAATTTCCCTACATTGCTTTTGCCGTCAAGTGATATTATGCAACTCTTATATCAAGCGTCCGACGCCGTAATTTGCCGTTCCGGCGGCAGTACAGTCGCCGAACTGGCATTGTTCGGTAAATACGCATTTTTGATCCCATATCCGTATGCGGCGGAAAAACATCAAGACGACAATGCGAACTTTTACCAATCAACCGGAGCAGCCGAAGTGATCGACAATGCAGATTGCACCCCAGAAAAAGCCACAAAAATCATTGAGCGTTTAAAGACTGAGATTGAACAATTAACCAGTCGCGCAACCGTTGCGCAAGCCGGCAGACCAAACGCCGCCACCGCTACCATTTCCGCAATAGAACAGATATTAGAAACCAGAGCAAAGTAACCTACCTAATCTACGTGATAGATGGTGAAAAAGAAAGTAACATAGACACTCCTGTCTGTGCAGAGGGGAGAATGTAGGGGTTAGAAAAGAGAATTTGGCCAGGAAAAGCACGAAGGAAACAGGGGAAGTTGGGAAGGGAGTCTAACCACAGATAAACACAAATTAACACAGATAAGAAATGGGAAAGGTGGGTAGTGGGTAGTGGGAGAGTTGAGGAGTTGGGAACGGGAGATTAACCACGCCATGCCATGCGACATAGTGCGGGCAGAAGACACTGAAAGTCACGGAAAGGGGAAAGTTCACGCGCCACAGTCATTCGACATGGTTAAAAAATGGTCACGAATGAGAGGAAAAGAAATTATTAGTGTTCAATTAGAGTTAATTAGTGGTTTAAAACTCTCACTGCATAATTATCCATTTGAGATAAACCTTAAAATTCTTCATTTTTCAGCATTAAATCGGCCTCAGTTGCAACTTCACGACAGGTGTCTTCTATCGGTAATATGCCGAGTAAAATCATATTAAGTTTCTGTTCTATATAGTTGTATACTTTTGCTCTCGGAACCGCGATAGCGGATTCAGCATACGCCAAAGAATCAATTATTACCTGAACTCCTTGATGAGTAGGTTTTAATTTGTCAATATAAGTCTGAGCAAAATACTTTTGAGCACTTATCCCAGTACAATTCTCGAAAAACTCTTGCGAACCAGCGGTTTGAAGAAAATTGAGCACATCTTTAACCGTTTCCCGATGAGCCGTATTGCGATCAACCATAACCCCTTCCAACAGCAGATGACTTGTCTTATGTTTCTGATAGGGTAAAGGTTCATAAGAACATCTAAAACTGGGCAAGTCAGATAACGCAAGACCGGATCCCCATGAACAAGCTAAATTTCCCGTACCAAACCAATCAATTACCTCTTTATGTTCTTCTTCGTGTTCTCGATACAGTGAACTGACAAAAAGCCTTTCGTTGGTAATCAGTTCGTACATCATTTTTACAGTCTTGATCATTTTAGGAGAACCCAACAAACATTTCCTGCCATCTTTGGAAAATATTTCTGTTCCCATAATTTTCAATAAAAGAGGCCAGTAATTAGTATCACGCCGCATACAAAACAAAGGCCGATCAGAAGGATCACGTTTTTTTATTTTACGTAGCGTTGCAACAAAATCATCCCAAGTTATTTCATGGCTAAATGGCGATTCACTCATACCTAGATAATCAAGGTTAGTCTTCTGGAAGATCGCAGAATTAGTAACCGGCAAACAGACCAATCCTTGTTTACTTTTACACCATTTCAATACTTCAGGGAAATATGCTTTTTCATCATAAGCCAATCCTTGTATTTTATCTAGGGGCAAAAAACCTTTTACCAATGAAGGTGTGGTTATTAATTCCCTTAATGCCCAGGTATTGACTAAAATAAGATCATACTTCCCTGTTTTTATACTTTCAGGATATTCATTGACTGTGCAGTAATCTACTTGATACGAAACATGAGGATTCAACTCACAAAAACGGTCAAGAAAACGTTCAAAAGCGGTCATGAAATTCCAAGTTTGAACAGGAATACCGAGCACGGAAAGTTTTACTGGCTGTACTGGCTGATTCTCCCATAAATTCCCAGGATGTTGGATTAATATAGTGCCTTTACTTTGAGCACGTTTAACAAAACCACGTCCAACGAGAATCTTCAAAGCTCTATTAATGGTTATTTCACTGGTCTCATAACGCGCGCAAAGTTCAGTTGTAGTTGGCAATAAATCATTTAACTGTAGCTCCGGCAATATCTCTTCAACTATATTCCGCGCTACAATATTATACTTATATTCTTTAACTTTCATAATAAATTCCCTTTAAAAATGATATAGCATATACATTATTATGAAATTATTGTTTTTCAAGGATAATCTATAATATCAGGAATCTTGATCCCGT
>DLIO01000089.1 GCA_002483765.1 Lentisphaeria bacterium UBA7640
TCGGACAGATGCCCTTATTTTTATTTCCGTAATCGGAAAAACCTGGAACGGAGTCGCATGCATAATTTGCGATAAAATAATCAATAAAATCTCCATAAAGTTAAATTCCTTTTGGTAGAGCGTAGTCAATGTCTAAAGCGATATGGTGTGTTAGTAATTTTGTGTAAACAGTTTTGTTCATTGTTTAAATCAATACTCCAATTCACCACTTTTTCTGGCGTGTGCAAACATACTCCTCCAGAAAACCGCCCGCATAAATTGTGTCGTGTGAAATAAAGATGGTTGTTTTTTTCCAATATTTGACTGATATTTTCCAGTTCCCTTAACTCATTATTAGTGTCAATTAGTGGTTAGTTCCCTTCCCATTTCCCCATTCTAACTCCTAACTCCTAACTTCTAAATTCTTCCCCAGTGTCAATTAGTGGTTAGATATCCCATCTTTTTTCCGTGCTCTTCAGTGTCTTCCGTGGTTAAAAACCCCCCTCCCTTTTTCCCCTTTCGTGCCTTTTCGTGTTTTTCGTGGTTATACTCTCCTCTCTTTTTTTCTTTTTTTCGCTTTCCCTCCGAAGCCTCGGCGTAGGAGGGTGGTTAAATTTCCCATTTTTCTTCCCATTTTTTTTAAAACCCAACTTTTGACTTTGCGGCAGAGCGATTCTTGGCTTTGGCTTTACTTTCAACCTCTAATCCGCTGAGTCGAGTGCCGTTGTTAGTTTTTTCGCCAAGATAGTACAAACTTTGGCGTACGGTGCGGAAATCTCCAGGAGTAAGATTTGGGATAGCTGAGAGTTTTTTTGCATCCTGTTCGCTCAACTGCGTTTGGAACATCCGCTCAAAAAAGAGTTTTTTACCAGCAAAGTCAAGATAATCGAACTCCAGTTTAAAAGTGAAGCGCCGCAACGTCGCCGGATCCAAATTAGTGGAGAAGTTGGTCGCTCCGATCAGAATGCCGTTGAAGTTCTCCATCTGGTGCAATAACTCATTGACCTGCGTCACTTCCCAACTACGCTGGGCTCTTGCCCGGCTTTGCAACAACCCGTCAATTTCGTCGAGAAACAAAATAGCTTTTTCTGCTTCGGCCTGAGCAAACGCGGCCTTGAGATTCTGTTCCGTACCACCAACCCACATGGACAAAAGATCGCTGCCCATCTTGACGACAACCTTGATTTTTAGGGTTGTTCCCAGATGTTTGACCAGTTCGGTTTTGCCGGTTCCTGGCGCCCCAGAGAGCAGGAGATTCATGCGTGGACGATCGGGTGAATTCCCTTTATCTTTTTGAAAACCACGAATAGCCTCAACAATCTGTGGCAACTTGATATCGCCTTTGATATTCAGCCCGTCAAGCGAATAATCCTTAGCAGGGAAGAATTTATCATTCTGCTTCGGGATATCCAAGAGTTCGCAATGTGGCAACATCAATTTGTCGACGAGCATAGTGACCTCATTTTGGGCTGGTTTCAGTTTGCCCAGGTTTTGCAAAACTAAGGTAATACCGCCGGCACTGGTTGCATATTTATCGGCAAATTCCTGCATCAATGCGTCGTCAAAAAGTTTTTCAAGTTTCATTTTAGACACGTTGTTTTTCCAGATCGCCAAGCGCTGAACACTACTGAGCGCATCAAAGCGAATGGAATAATCAAATCGGCGTCGACTGGATTCATCCAGTTCGTCTGCCTGTGTATTGGTAATCCAAATAGTAGGAGTCCGCACTGAATCAAGCACGCTGTTCAGCATCCCTTTATCACCGACGCTAGAACTGTTCATTCCGCCAGAATACATAAAGAATCTGCCGCCTGAAGAGTTGCCGCGCAACATCTCGTCGGCCTCATCAACCATCAGAATACTTTTGGACGGTTCGACCTGCTCATCGCAAACCTGTAGCGCGCCGAAACGAAATTCCGGAGTGCTACAGGAACGCCCATTCCGAGTTTCATTGGTATTTTGGGCAATTGAAAAACAGTTGAGTTTCAGTTCAGACGCCAAGGTGCGGGCGAAACTCGTTTTGCCAGTGCCCGGCGCGCCATAAAGCAAAATATTAACGGGAGATTTGCCACCTCCAGCGGAGATCATATCCTTCAAAATTCCACCATGTTTGGTCGCTAGTTCTCCGTAAAAATCCCAAGGCAAAATTTCACCTTGGTATTTTTGGTAATAACTGTTGGCCAGTGGTTCTTTTTCAATGCCGGACAAAAAAGCATCAAGATTATCAACGAAATCAAGTTCATTGTCCAAACAACTATAACGGCGCAGTTTTTCCCGGGGAGCGACCGCTTCCACTATGCGGTTTGTCGAACAATCCAGGCATTTCGCGATGAATGTAATTTTGTCGCGCTCGCTGGTGCGGCGGCGGAGGGCATTAGTCATAGCGAGCGTCTCATCCCGGACAAATAACATTACCAAAATGATATCTATCTCGAAATCGGATAATCCCAAGGTTGATTGCAACTCCTCAAGGCGTTGTTGAAAGCTCTCTTGAGGATCAGCTTTAGCATTGTTTGCCAGAAAAGTATTGATCAGTTTAGTGATTATTTGGCGAAGCTTTGGCCGTGCGGGAATATTTCGCCAAAGTGCCTGTAAAATATCTTTGGGTTCGTCTTCGAAATCCCATCGGTTATGACGTCTTCCTTCCTCTTGAAACGCGGTCAACTTTTTCGCGGAATAAGTCGACTTGATAAGTGCGATTAATTCTTCCGGTATCGCGATACCATCAAGAATAGCAAAAGTGTCATTATCCTCTATCGCCTCATCATGATTTTGAATAAAATTACCAAAGAATTCTAATGCCTTTAACTGCATAACACTGTTCGAGTTCTTACGATACTTGTCCATAGAATACCTCCATTAAATTGAAATTATAAAAACTTGTCTCTACAACAATAGCAATAAAAAAATAATTTTCTAAAACGTTTTATTTTGTGAACATTTTCAGTGAGTTATAAAAAGGAAATTCTGAACTCCTGACATTGGGCCTTTTTTCGTTGCACTTTTTTCCGGCCGTTTTTGTCGCAACTATTTTTCAAGAATGGGGGTTGGCTCAAATTGGATTACCCTTGCGCTTCCCGGAAACTTGGCGTTCATTTTATTTAGATCAGCGGTTAAGCCATTAATCGCTTTTGTTCTTGCAGGGCTTGATTGTGGCTCAAGGGTTATGATAATTTTTCCAGGAGCAAGCTTTAATGCCCCGGCTGTTCTAAATGTGGCGGCCAGTAATTTGCGTCCCTCTTTTTTATTATTTTTGTAATGTGTCTCCAGGCGTTCAAATAACTTTGTTTCAATCATATAAGCTGCTATTTTTATCACGTTCATCAACCTTTTTGAAGCCATCTTGGGACGTTTATACCCGGCAGCAGTGGCATTTTCTCTGATTGGGGTCGCCGTTTTCTCGGCTTTTATCATATCCAGGCGATTATTTATTTTTTCAAGCTGGGTGGCGTGTTTAAATTTACGAAGTGCCTCTGCCGCTTGTTCTGGCTCTGCCGACTGGACCTTCTTGCCAAGCTCGGCTAATAGTGAATCACGTTTTTTACGGAGAGTGGCAGCTTCTTTTTCCAGAGCCGAAAAGTCAGGGTTAGGATGTTCAACTTCCATTCCCACGTCCTCAAACGCGTAGCAAGCCATAGCGTCAATGTCGAATTCTGTCCGCATATACTTGAAGATATTTTCTTGTGATCCGATACGGCTGAATAGTATTGCTAACACTTCCATGCAAGGTATTTTTACATGACAATTGGTGATAACTGAGGTTTGCCCGCCATCAGAGCGTAGGACACGGATTTCGCGCATTTTGATTGTGCGTCCGGTGAAGCGTCGGCTGGGTTTCTGGTTTGGTCCACGATCAACGGATTCATAAACTTTCAGTTCTATTTCGCTCTCAAGCGGGGCGTATTCATATTCTTTGTTACCGATAATTGTTGGCGTTTTGACAAACAAGCTTTCATCAATATTCTCATAATTACCTTTACGATAAGTGATTATTCCCAAATTATTTTTCGTTAGTCGTTCGAACGATTCAACGCTAAAACCACCTCGGTCAAAAACAGCGGTCAACTCATCAATTGCGAGGACTTTCCTTGTTTCCTCCAAAGCGTCCTCAAGTGATTTTGTTAATCCCTCATTGAAAGGAGTTTCGACAGAAAACAGTGGACACATCCCCTGAAGATTGACCCAGTTTTCGGTCTGTCCATTCATGACCCGGTTATCTCTGGACGACCAAGTCGATCCAACTTTGCGTTTCCCTGAATACGCGACAACATGACCATCAACCATAACTGTCGTGATCTCTCCTGCGTATTCCCGGCAACGTTCAGAAGCCATTAAGCGCATAAATTTCTCAGTTCGTTCAGGCGAACTTAAGCGACTGATTTTACCCCTGGCAGTTTTGACCTCCTGAACACGATCCAATCCAAGTATCCGACCTAACGCAATCGGATTATCCCGTCGCAAGTCTTCAGGTCTTTTCAGACGCAAGAAAGCCATGGCAATCAGGGTCATTAAAGTTGTCCGAACACCGTAAAAAGCGGCACCGAAAGGAGCAAACACCTTCAAGCCGACCTTCAAAAAAGGATCAGAAGCAAGAAGAATAAAAGCAATAAATAGTCCCGCAAATGGCAAACCTTGCCCCGGCGCAAAAAATGGTTCGGCATCTGATAATTTACCTAGTCGGGCAAGTATTCTATCGGATGAACGATCTTTAGCCATTGCTGCTTCAAGCTCATCTTCGTGCACAATAATTTCCAGGTCAGAAGATTCTGTAACTAAAGTTTTCCCTGAGATTCTTTTTTCGTCAATATCTATTTCAGAATCTATATTTTGGGAAAGTTCAGTAGCATCATCGGCTTTTGAAACTTCAACCTCAGCACCGGTTTCTGAAACTTCGATTTCGGCTTCAGCATCGGCTTCAGCATCGGCTTCTGAGACTTCGGCTTCGACTTCAGCATCGGCTTCTGAGGTAAATGCTAGCTGAGGACTAGCTGTACGTAAGGCTGCATCTTCCTGCAAAACATTAAAAACTGTAGTACCACAAACCCCACAAAGACGCGCAATTTCGCGATAAGTAAGTCGTTCTTTTCGTAGCCGAATAATTTGGTTTTTCTTTTCTGCGGATGTGGGTTTGCGACCAGTGCTCTTTTGGGTCATTAGCCCCTGAGAACCAGACTCGCGTTCTTTTTTGACCCAATATTTGAGTGCGCGCAAAGATATCCCGATACCCGAAGATATTTGCTGATAAGTTGCACAATGTTGCTTATAAATATTTACCCATACGAACCGTTGCATTTCGCTATCTGCCAAGTCGTAGGTGTAAGTCCAAACTTCATCTATAAAAACATAACGTTGCCCGGCGTCATCGTCTTGGACATTACAACGGGCTGAAATCCAGCCCTTTGGAAGTGCCTCCTCTTCGAATAAATTTTCTTGTTGCATCATGATTTTTGCTCTCCGTATTATTAAATTTTAAGTACTATACACGTGCGCGCGAAAAGTGCAAATCGAAAATAAACGAAAAAGGCAAAAAAAATATCTTCCCCGCTCAAAAACAAAGCAATGTCAGGAGTTCAGAAATTGAAAACCGATTTTAACCACGGAAAGCACGGAAGGACACGGAAATGGAATGGAATAAATGGGGTGCTTAATTTGCGCGCGCATTATGCGCGCGTGAATTGGAGATACTAGTTATGAAGATTTAATACCCCGAATTGGGGACGGTAATATTATAACGCAAACATATTGACTTATCGCTTTCGTCTCGGTATATTTGTAGAACAGCCACGGAAATCATGAACCACGAAAATCACGAGAAGGCACGAAAAGGTAAATGGGGAAATGGGGAAACGGGGAAATTTTAACCACGGAAAACACGGAGGGACACGGAAATGGATTTGATATTTGAAGAAGAGACCTATGCTATCCGTGGCGCTGTTTTTGAGGTTTATAAAGAGATGGGATGTGGGTTTCTTGAAACTGTTTATCAAGAATGTCTGGAGAAAGAATTTATCCAAAAAGGTATTCCCTTTATTGCTCAACCTGAATTAAAGCTTTGCTACAAAAATGAACTGTTACAACAAACCTATCAGCCAGATCTGATTTGTTACGACCAAATTATTGTAGAGTTGAAATCAGTTCGAGAAATCGCTACTGAACACAAAGCGCAAGTGATTAATTATTTAAAAGCAACGAATTTAAAATTAGGATTATTAGTTAACTTTGGCAGTTACCCAAAAGTACAGATTGAGCGTTTTGCTCTCTGATTTTCTGTGCTTTCCGTGACTTCCGTGGTTAAAAAAAATTAGGAGATTATGACGTATGAAAGCTACGATTAACGCGAACGGCACTGAGATCACTGTTCTGTCCAAAGTAAATGAGGACGATTATATCTCGCTGACTGATATCGCTAAATACAAGAACAGAGATGATGCATTTATCGTGATCAACAACTGGATGCGCTTGCGCGACACCATTGAATTTCTGGGTTTGTGGGAATCGTTTAGCAATCCAGATTTTAAACCTATCGAATTCGATAGGTTTAGAAAAGAGTCTGGGTACAACGCATTTACATTATCACCTCAAAAGTGGATAACCTCCACGAATGCTATTGGGATAACATCTAAATCGGGCAGATATGGAGGCACCTTTGCCCATAAAGATATCGCTTTTGAATTTGCTTCTTGGATATCTCCCTTCTTTGCTTTATTTTGGAGGTAGCGCCAATACTTTAGGGCTAACCTTTGACAACCCAAAACCTGTTTTAGTTTCTCGTAAACTTATTGAGTCAGTATGTTCAAATGAAGGCGATTTAATCTTAGATTTCTTCGCTGGTTCAGCAACAACAGCCCATGCCGCAATGCAGTTAAACGCTGAAGATGGCGGCAATCGAAAATTTATTATGGTACAACTACCTGAGCCATGCGATGAAAAATCAGAAGCATTTAAAGCAGGATACAAAACCATTGCCGAGATCAGCAAAGAGCGCATTCGGCGAGCGGGGGCAAAAATCAAAGAAGAATTATTAACCACGGAAAGCACAGAAGAGCACGGAAAAGGCGATCTATTTAATTCTTCTTCCGTGCCTTCCGTGACTTCCGTGGTTAAACTCCCGGATTTAGGTTTTAAGGTCTTCAAACTTGATTCCACCAATATAAAACCGTGGGAAGTTGACTTTGATTTAAATGAGCAAACCTTGCTCGATTACGTTGAGAACATCAAGCCGGAACGGAGCGAAGAGGATATTCTCTATGAAATCCTGTTAAAATACGGTTTAGAGTTGACATTGCCGATTAGCGAACACACTATCGCCGGCAAAAAGGTTTTTAATATTGGCATGGGCGCATTGATAGTTTGTTTAGCAGATGCGATCACCCTCGACGTGGTCGAGGGGATTGCCAAGCTGAAAAAGGAACTCAACCCAGAAATTATGCGGGTGGTGTTTAAGGATTCGGGTTTCGTCGATGACGTGGTAAAAACCAACGCAGTTCAGATCCTCAAACAAGCGGACATCCTCGACGTCAGGAGCTTATAAAATGAACCACGAAGAAACGCGAAATGTGGAGCGGGAGAAGGGAGTTTCAACCACGGAAAGCACGGAATACACTGAAAGGGAGAATGGAAAGGGGGAAATGGTTATGGATTTTAAATTTCCGTGCTTTCTGTGTCTTCCGTGGTTAAAGTTGGAGGTGTTCGATGAAGATACAATTTGATCCTGATTTAGACTTTCAGAAACAGGCCATTGAGTCAGTTACTGGTGTGTTTGAAGGACAAGAGATTTGCCAAACTAACTTCACGGTGGCGCCGTTACAATATACAAACCAAATGGATATGTTCAACCCAGAAAACGACCTGGGCATTGGTAACCGCCTGAGGTTGCAGGATGATGATATCCATAAAAACATCCGTAAAATCCAGTTGAAGAACGGCTTGGCTCCTTCGACATTATTTAATACCAGCGAAGGGATTCATCTCAGCGTCGAGATGGAAACGGGTACTGGCAAGACTTACGTCTATCTGCGTTCAATTTTCGAGATGAATCGGCTTTATGGCTTCACTAAGTTTATTATTGTCGTGCCGTCGCTGGCGATCAAAGAGGGCGTTTATAAATCGTTGCAAATGACTGCGGATCATTTTCGCGGACTTTACGAGAATGTCAGTTTTGACTATTTTGTTTATGATTCCAGCAAACTCTCTGATGTCAGGAACTTTGCCACGAGTCCAGACATTCAGATTATGGTGATCAATATTGACGCTTTCAGAAAAAGTTTTACTGATCCCGAAAAAGAGAACAAAGCGAATATTATTCACCGTTCTCACGACCGCATGACCGGCGCCAAACCGATTGAATATATCCAGGCAACCAATCCGATGGTTATTATCGACGAACCGCAAAGCGTCGCCACCACCGACAAAAGCAAAGAGGCGATCAAATCGCTGAATCCGCTCTGCACGCTGCGTTATTCCGCAACCCATATCGACCAACATCACATGCTCTATAAATTGGATTCTGTCGATGCTTATGCACAAAAACTGGTTAAACAGATTGAAGTCGCCGGCATTGAAGTGAAAGATGGCTATAATAAAGCCTACATTAAGCTACTGAGCGTCGATAACAGAAAAAGTCCGATCACTGCCAAGATTGAGATTGATGTGCGCGGTAAGGCCGGAACAATCAGTAGAAAAACGTTAACCGTTAAAAGTGGTGATGACTTACTGGACAAAAGCGGCGGGCGCGATATTTACGACGGCTATATTATCGAGGATATCTATTGCGAAAAAGGTAACGAGTATATCAGTTTTACCAGTAAATCAGATATTATCAGACTGGGCGAGGTTATCGGAGAAGTCGATCCGGATGAATACAAGCGTTTACAGATTCGCAAAACTATTGAGGAACATCTCGATAAAGAGATGCGTTTACGTCCTCAGGGCATTAAAGTGCTCAGTTTGTTCTTCATTGATAAAGTAAAAAACTATCGTTCATATGACGATGAAGGCAATCCGCAAAAAGGTAAATTTGCGGTAATGTTCGAAGAGGAATACGCTCAAGCGATTCGCAAACCGAAGTATAATTTACTTTTTGAAGGAGCAGACCTCGATACCGTGGCCGCCGGTGTCCATAACGGTTATTTTGCCATCGACAATAAAAGAGACGCTTCCGGTAACGAAAGGTTGAAGGATTCTTCAGGCAACACGGTTGCCGACGAGAGCGCTTACAATCTCATTATGAAAGAGAAAGAGAAACTGCTCAGTTTTGATTCTAAACTGAAATTTATCTTCTCACACTCTGCATTGAAAGAGGGCTGGGATAATCCGAATGTATTTCAGATTTGTACGCTTAATGAAACTAATTCTTTGATCAAAAAACGTCAAGAGATTGGCCGTGGTCTGCGAATTTGTGTTAATCAGAAGGGGGAACGCGTTCACGGCTTTGAAGTCAATACGCTTACGGTAATGGCAAACGAGTCTTACGAACAATTCGCCGAACAGTTACAAAAAGAGATTGAACAGGAAGAAGGGATCAAGTTTGGCGTTGTCGAAAAACATCTGTTCGCCAATATTGTGATTTCAGTTGATGATTATAGCAATGAATATCTCGGCACGGAACAGTCACAAGTACTCTGGGAACATCTAAAAACAATCGACGCTATTGACAGCAACGGCAAAGTACAAGACTCTTTGAGAACTGCGTTAAAAAGCGACGACCTAGAGTTGCCAGAGGAGTTCAAGGAGTACAATGCACAAATCATGGGAGTTCTGAAAAAAGTCTCTGGCAACCTGAACATCAAAAACCGCGATGATAAAAAGAATGTATCCCTAAATAAAGCAGTGTTTTTGAGCGAAGAGTTCAAGGAATTATGGGAGCGAATAAAATATCGCACTACATTCCGAGTAGATTTTGATACGGAAAAACTTATCGAAAAGTGTGCCGAGGAGATTAAAGCAAATCTGCAGGTTGGCAAAGCCCGATTTATCTATCGCAAAGCGACAACTGGAATTGATCGAGGTGGGGTTAGCACCAATCAAGTCCAAGAGATCGCCAGTATTTACGAATCGCACGCTTTTGAATTGCCCGATTTGATTACCTATCTGCAAAACGAAACTAATCTAACGCGTCGCACTATTGTTGAAATCCTAAAAAAGAGTGGACGTTTAAAATCTTTCAAAGATAATCCGCAAAAGTTTATCGAAGGTGTTTCTGCTATTATTCAGCGCCAAATGCGTCTGTTTATCGTTGATGGTATCAAATATCATAAAATCGGTGATGATCAATTTTATGGGCAGGAACTCTTTGAGGAGAATGAGTTATTTGGTTACCTGGAGAAAAACATGATCGAAAGTAAAAAATCAGTCTTTGATCACGTGGTTTATGATTCAGAGGTCGAATGTCAATTCGCCTTGGGTTTAGAAAGAAGCGACGACATCAAATTATACGCCAAACTTCCCGATTGGTTTAAAATTGATACGCCGTTAGGGACTTACAATCCCGATTGGGCAATATTAACTGAAGTAGATGGCCATGAAAAACTCTATTTTGTCGTCGAAACCAAAGGAATGTTGTTCACTGATGCGTTGCGCCCAGCCGAAATCGCCAAAATTGATTGTGGCAGAGAACACTTCAAAGCCCTTGGCAAAAAAGTCGAGTTCACATTCACCAATTCATTCGAAAACTTCACCGAGAAATACATGAGAGAGGAAATAAATAATTAGATAAGAAGTTAAAATTTAGTCTGAAAAAGTTGAGCATGGAGCATAATGGACTACGAGAACGTCGGAAGTTGATAAAATTTGATAGATAAATACCAACAAGAGAACTTAAGGAGTTTTTGGAGTATGATAAAAATTAAACGGGTTTATGAGGCGCCGGCTGACAGTGATGGATTCCGCGTTTTAGTCGACAGACTGTGGCCGCGCGGTATGACCAAAGAAAAAGCTAAGGTTGATCTTTGGTTGAAAGATATTGCACCCAGCACTGAGCTGCGGAAATGGTTTGGTCACGATCCTGAAAAATGGCCAGAGTTTCAGACTAAATATTCACTCGAACTGAAAGGCAAACAAGAGTTGTTAGATCAGCTCATCGAAAAAGCTAAAAAGCAGACAGTAACCATGATTTATGGCGCAAAAGATGAAGAGCATAATGAGGCCGAAGTTTTGAAAGAAAAAATCAATAATATCCTCAAAAAAGATAACAAGAAATAACTTTTATTGATGTTTTGAGCTATTCTAGGATGATATATAGATTGCTGTATTTGCTTCTCAGAGTTCGGTTTGGCGTTGATATAGTGGACGTTTATAAAAAATTGGAAACTGGATTTGAAGCTTGAATTTGTAGCGAAAAGGGGTTCTAATAAAGAGTGTTCCTCTAAAAATAAAAAAACAGGAGTGTTAATTATGGAAATGTGTAATTGTTCTCTCGTGACTAAACCCGCCCCCGATTTTACTGCTCAAGCCGTAATGGGTGATGGTTCTATTGCCGAAAACTTCAAATTGTCAGATTATCGTGGCAAATATGTGCTGTTATTTTTCTATCCGTTGGACTTCACCTTCGTTTGTCCTTCGGAATTGATTGCGTTTAACAAAGCATTGCCAGAATTCCAAAAGCGCAATACTGAAGTAATTTCAGTTTCAGTTGATTCGGTATTTACTCACTTGGCCTGGAAAGGCACCGAACCTAAAGCTGGTGGTATTGGCAACCTGCAATATCCGATGGTTTCCGATATTACTAAAGAGATATCCAAGTCTTTCGGATTACTCTTTGATAAATCTGTCGCATTGCGGGGATTATTTTTAATCGATCGTGAAGGGGTAATTCGCCATAGCGTAGTTAATGATTTACCGCTTGGCCGTAGCACGACTGAAGCGTTGCGTATGGTTGACGCGTTGCAGTTTTTCGAGGAAAACGGCGAAGTTTGCCCGGCAAACTGGCATCAGGGCGAAGAAGGTATGAAGGCATCCGCCGAAGGTGTTGCCGCGTATTTAGGCAAAAACTCCTAGTAAGGTCATGATAAAGCGCGGCGATAATATAACGCCGCGCCTTGTACAGAAGTAATTTATGCCTAATGTAGTAATATTTGATCTGGACGGAACCTTGATTGATTCCCGCAAAGATTTGACCACCGCAATTAACTTAACTCGCAATTATTATAAATTACCACCGTTGGAGTTGGCAACAGTTTGCGGTTTTGTTGGTAATGGCGTACGCAAACTCATGGAGCGCTCGCTAGCGAAAACTGGGATTAACATTGATGACGCCCTGCCCCACATGAAAAAATTTTACGAAGAGCATTTTATCGACGAAACCGTACTTTATCCCGGAGTAGTGGATGGTTTGCGCAAATTAAATGCTAGCGGTTTGAAGTTAGCGGTCATCACTAACAAGCCGAGTCAAGCGGCAAAGCTTTTATTAAATAAGCTTGAAGTCGATAAATATTTCGATGAAATAATGGGCGACGGTTGTGGTTATCCACTAAAACCTGCGCCAGATGCGCTGTTGTATTTTGTCGATAAATGGCAAGCCGCTCCAAAAAAAAGTTGGATGGTCGGCGATCATTACACCGACTTGGAAGCCGGAAATCTTGCAGGTCTCGCTTGCTGCTGGGCAAGTTACGGATTCGGCGATACACGCGATCTTAAATACAATCTAAAGGTAGAATCTTTCTCCGAATTCGTTGATGCGGCCATTGGGTAATTAATAATGGATTAGGAAATTTTAACCACGAAACTTGAGGATTAAATTATGGGAATAAATCAAAATTACTGGCGGGCTAATTTATGCACTGAAATGAAGCCGGTGCCAAATCTTATGGTTATTTTTGGTGCGTCTGGCGACCTGACGAAGCGTAAACTTATTCCTGCTTTATTCAGTCTGTATCTGCGCGAATTATTCCATCCGTCATCAATGGTGGTTGGTTGTGCGCGTTCCAAAATCTCCACTGAAGAATTCCGCAACAGTCTTAAGGAATTTTTCCCTGAAGCCGAAGATGAGGTTGTTAACCGCTTTCTTAGCCGTATTCACTACTTGTCTGGCGACTATAGTGAAGGAGAAACTTATCTAAAACTCAGCAAAAAAATTTCTGAGCTTGAAAAAGAGACAGGTTTAGAGGCTTTGAATCATACCTTCTATCTCTCTACTCCCGCGTCATTGTATTCAGATATCGTTCCCAAACTCGGCGAATACGGTCTGACTGCTGAAAATTATCTTGGCGAACCATGGCGACACGTTGTCCTAGAAAAACCTTTTGGTTACGACTTCAATAGCGCAATGGCACTGGATCAGGTGCTCCACAAAACGCTTCTGGAGCGTCAAATTTATCGAATCGATCACTATCTTGGCAAAGAGACGGTGCAGAACATTTTAATGCTGCGTTTTGCCAATATTATTTTTGAACCGGTCTGGAATAGCACCTATATCGATCATGTCCAAATTACTGCAGCAGAATCTATTGGCGTTGAAGACCGGGCTGGATATTACGATCGCGCAGGGGCGTTGCGCGATATGTTTCAGAACCACATGCTGGCAATGTTGTCACTGGTCGCAATGGAGGCTCCTGCTATTTTTGACGCCAATGCGATGCGTGACGAGCAACTAAAACTAATTAAATCAATCCGACCATTTCCCGAAGATGAGTTGGAAAAATATCTGGTGCGTGGTCAGTATGCATCTGCGGGAAAAATACCCAGTTATCTGGAAGAGCCAGGAATTGCAGCAGATTCAACAACCGAGACTTATGCTGCCACCAAAATCATGATTGACAATTGGCGCTGGCATGGGGTGCCATTTTATTTGCGTTCTGGCAAAAGACTTAATCGCAAATTAAGTGAAATCGCCATCACTTTTAAAAGAGTGCCACACTCAATTTTCCCGCAACTGCGTCCAGAAGATTTGGAGCCAGACATCTTAATTTTAAACGTTCAGCCGCAAGAAGGTATGACTTTGTCAATCCAGGCAAAGCAACCTGGCGCCAAACTTTGCATGGGCAGCCTTGCTTTAGATTTTAATTATTCGCAAGTTTTTGGAACAACTATTCCAGATGCATACGAAAGGCTATTGCTGGATTGCATGCTTGGCGATCAAACTTTGTTTATTCGAAGTGACGTTATTGCTGCGTCGTGGCGTCTGTTCACTCCGGTTCTCGAAGCTTGGCAAAATAACCAAACCCCATTGTATCATTACAAGTCGGGTGGCGAAGGACCCGAAGAAGCCAATTGTTTATTTAAAGGAACTAATGCCTGTTGGCGGCCGCTTCATCTCTAGTTCTGAAATCCAAAACCTCACAGATTAACGACCTAACTCTCGTATTAAATTCGCGCGCGCATTATGCGCGCGCGAATTAGGACTATAAATTACGGCATAAAAAAGACGGTTGAAGAATTCAATCTTCAACCGTCGCGGTATTAAGTTCTGACTAAAGAAAATCAGTCATTAACTTTTTCAGCAACCGACCATAATCCGGCCGATGGAGTGCTGATGAAATAAACCTCTTCACCGTCTGGCATCGTGTTGAAACCGTTTTTCATCTTTTCAGGATTGTAACGTTCCAACATTTCATCAATATCGGCATAGCCAAAATTGATGCTTTCAACCTCTTCCTTGCCCAAATGTCCAGGCGCGTAAGTGATTTTAAAACGTCCTTCAGATGAACCGTGAATCAAGTGTGCAGTACCATGGGTCAGGTCTTGTAGGATCGGTTCGGTTTTCCAAAGCTTCATAACCTTTTCAGTGCCGGAATAACCGTAAGCACGAATTAACTTATCGACATCATCCTGTTCGCCAAAGCGTTTCAAGCCAGGAGCAATGATCAACAATTCTCCGCCGTCGGCCATCGCCATACGAGTCCGATAAACGGCTTTATTGGCAACCCAAGTACTGTAAAATTCGTCGCCCTGCATAATCGCGACCACTTTTTTCAATGGTGGCACGATAGTGATATTCTGTTCGCGAGAAGCACGCGCTCCTGCAAGATAGGTTTCGAGGTCATCGCCAACGTAAACGCCAGTATGGCCAAGCTTGCCATTATCATCGTAAGCCATAACAACCTGGAAATACATATCGGGAAGATCTCCCAAGAACTTCTCTTCAGCTTTGTTGTAGCAAGCGCGTAACGGTGTGATTAATTTACCTAAGTTGTTTTCAATTCCGCAACAAGCCGCCATCATGTGTGACGCGCAAATTGTTGATTTACCGCCGAGTCCGATAAAATAGTTTTTGTTATGGTTAGCAAAACCCAGAACTTCATGAGGCACGATATGTCCGACATTGATAATAATGTCCCATTTTTCTTCGAGCAACATTTTGTTTAACGATATTGGGATTTCCCAGTCGGCTTTGCCTTCAGAAACTTCTTTGACAAAATCCGCGGAAATTGTGCCGATAGGTTCTGAAGAATCACGCCAATCGTGAACGTGGATTTTTTCTTCAGGAACAGAACCGAACATCCAGCGATTTTGTTCTGGAGTGTGTGGTACGTGCTGGCCCAGAGTTGGGATCAGGTGGACATCGGCGATTTTAGAAAAAATCTTATAGAACTCTTCGGTAATCCATCCTGCACCACTGTGCGCACGGGTGATGTCTGGTGGCAGTAATAAAACTTTTTTGGGGTTGGGACAAATTTTTTCAAGGGCGCATTCCGCAGCTTTATGTACCAATTTAATCACTCGTTCGCGCGACAACTTTCCTTCTTCTATAAAATACGGCATCTTCATCTCCTTGGTTGAGTTTATGCTTTGAAAAGACAGGGTATTATTCCTGATATTAATTCCATCAAGATAGCCTTAAAGATGGTTTTTTTCAAGCCTAAAGACTATAATCCTAATAAAAAGCAATGGATAGCTGAAATACCTCTTTTCAACGCTTATTGCGTTTAATTTATTTTTTTCAAATCATCTTAAATTACATTGATTTATCTGCAAACACCGTTAATTTAACCCAGTTATGCATCATAATGGCAATCACTAATAATAATAAAAGGAAAGAAAGAATCATGTTTAAAAACACACTACTTGCGCTCGGAACCAGTGCTCTCGCATTTTTTGTTGCGGGATGTACCACGACTCCAGAATTTGACAATCTTGTAGTCGAAGCTAAATACACTACTACGCCAGTAAAAGTCGATGGAAAACTTGATGACGCAGTTTGGGAAAACGCGACGACTTATTCCTTCAACAGTTACAATGAAGCTTGTCTTCAGAATGGTTTGGTTAAATTCGCTTGGGACAAAAATTACGTTTATGTTGGAGCGGAATTGATTGATGACGACGTTGTTTCCACCAGCAAAGAAGATCAAAGTCATCTCTACAAAACTGGCGATGTGCTTGAGATTTTCTTAAAACCTTCAAACGATACTTATTACTGGGAAATCTATGGCAATCCAGAAGGCGCGCGCAGCTCATTATTTTTTCCTAGCGGCGGAAGAATGCTTTTCCCAGAAGCTGACAAATATCTGATGCCCGATTTGAAAGTTGGTTCCAAGATTGCTGGAACTCTAAACAATTGGACAGATAGAGATTGTGGCTGGAGTGTTGAGATTGCCATTCCGATTAAAGAACTCACTCGCTACGGAGCTAAGGTCAATGAAGAGTCAATATGGCGTTTTCTGATCGGTCGTTACAATTATTCACGCTGGCTTGAGAAGGCGGAGTTAAGCGGAATTACCGATTTCAAAGATGGCGAAAAATCATTTCACTATAAACCATCTTACGGTTATATGAAATTTGTGAAATAACCTAATGTAAAGAGTTTGCTGGATTTTATGGTTCGCCCCGATGTAAAAAACATCGTAAAATATGAATACAGATGCCCATTTTGCCGCGAATATTTGGCGATGGATGAAACCCTGAGTTTCAAAGAGACTTTGTGTTCAAAATGCGGAAAAACCATTACTCCACAACCGCTAGGTTTGAACTCTGGGCCGATTGTCAAACTCAATTTAAGTTTGAGGCAACGGCGTATTCTGGCAGGGCTATGTGGCCTATTTTTAGGTGCGACTGGCGCCCACAAATTCGTCTTAAATTACAATCTGAGTGGAGCCATTATGTTGTTTCTGGCGATTGTTCTGAGCGCGTTAAACCCGCTGTGGAGTATTGCAATATGGTTCATCGGGGCCATGGAAGGGATCATATATCTATCGACTAAAGATCAGATATTTAAAGAACGTTATATCAATAAACACCGATATTGGTTTTGAAGAATACTTTGGATAATTTATGACTACACAAATACATAATGCGCTGAAAACACATTTCGGCTTTGACCGTTTTCTGGATAACCAAGATGAGATTGTCCAGGATATTTTGAATGGTAAAGACCTGTGCGTAGTCATGCCTACCGGAGCTGGCAAATCGTTATGCTTTCAACTGCCATCGCTGATAATGCCGGGTTACGGCTTGATTGTTTCTCCGTTGATTTCGTTAATGAAAGACCAGGTAGATGCGCTTCGCGCTAAAAATATCCCTGCAGCATTCATTAACACCTCGATTGCGCGTCATGAACAAATTGCCGCGATGGACGCTGCAGCAGCTGGGCTACTGAAGTTATTGTATGTCGCTCCAGAACGTTTCAACTCTTCAGCATTTCAAGATTTCATTATCTCCTGTCCACCATCACTATTGGTAGTCGATGAAGCGCACTGTATCAGTCAATGGGGGCATGATTTTCGACCGGCATATTTGTTTATTGGCGAGATGGTTGAACGTTGTGCATTGCCTCAGGTTTGCGCGTTCACTGCTACTGCTACTCCGCAAGTGCGCGACGATATCGTTAAACAACTACGTCGCCCACAAATGGAGACTGTTGCGGTCGGCTTCAAACGGCCCAATCTGGCATTCTCAGTTTTAGAATGTAATACCAACGCACAAAAAAATACCGCCATTCGCCGTTTATTAAAGAAACCCGCGCCGACCATTATCTATGCGTCAACCCGTAAAGTTGTCGAGCAGTTGGCTGCGGAGTTCAAAATCATTCCGTATCATGCTGGCATGTCTGATGAGGAACGCACTAGCGCGCAAGATCGCTTCATGAATGATGAATGTCCGACGTTAGTGGCAACCAATGCGTTCGGCATGGGCATTGACCGCGCTGACGTTCATCGAGTAATCCATTACAGTATTCCTGGCACTTTGGAGGCGTATTATCAAGAAGCCGGGCGTGCAGGGCGTAATGGAGAACCCGCGGAATGTATTTTATTATACGCCTATCATGATCGTTTTGTTCAAGAGTTTTTAATTGAGATGAACAATCCACCGCAAGATGTGGTGATGAGTCTATATGAAAAATTATTAGCATTATCTGCGCAAACTGGTTCCAATCAGATCGAAATGACGCTAAGCGAACTCGCAAATGTTGTTCCCGGCGCAAAGTCGGAAAAACAGCTCAGTAGCGCGATGAATATCTTAGAAAAACACGGTTACATTGGGCGTGGCTATCGTCAGCAAAACCAGGGAGAATTAAGCTTTACTGGAGATATAAAAAGTTTGGGCGAACAACATAGCGCACAAAACACCCAGCGTTCACGCTTTATCAGTCGTTGTATCGAACATTTCGGGACTGAATTGTATAATCCGGTCAAGGTGTCGTATTTTCAGTTAGCAGAGGTTTCCGGATTGAATACTGAACAGATTCAGCGGGTAGTTCGCGCTTTGAACGGCGATTGCATCAAATGGGTAGCCCCATTTAGCGGTCGTCTGACTGAATTACTGCGTTCCGAAGAGAAAATTTTAGAGATTGATTTTTCCGAAGCTAGCCATAAACGCGATTTTGAGATTGCACGATTGAATGAAGTGATCAGTTATGCCCAAACTAAAGGCTGCCGCCAAGCGACCTTGATCAACTATTTTGGCGAACATACTGATGGCTGGCTCTGTAAAAATTGCGATAGATGTTCGAATAGTACTGGTGCGCTTCGCAAAGCCAATGTCAACGAAACAGGAATCATTCGGGAAATACTGGACACGGTAAGTGATTTTAGTGGTCGTCTAGGGCGAACGCGTTTAGCATTAATTATGGCTGGTGCCGAGCGTCCAGAGATATTTAATTATGGTCATGATCGGCATGCTAAATTTGGAATTTTAAAGAAAACCAAACAATCTGAAATCGTTTCATTAATGAAAAATCTAGAGGATAACGGTTTCCTTTGTCGCACCGGAAACCCTGAATACCCCTGTTTAGATATTACGCCGAAAGGGCTTGAGATATTGAATGGAGTTTCAGAAGTAAAATTAAATTTACCAGAGAGTCACGCTCCCAAATTAGGAAAAGACACAAAAAAGACAGAAAGTTCTCCCAATAGTTTACCAGGAAATGATGACCTGTTTGATGAATTACGGATGCTTCGTAACAAAATGGCTGCTGAGCGCAATGTCCCAGCATTCGGCATTTTATCTAATCGAACCTTAACCGAATTAGCTGAAATTCGGCCTCTAACTAAAGCGGAAGCTTCTGGGATTCACGGCGTTGGACCAGTAAAACTGGACACTGTAATTCCGCGAATGCTTGACGCTATAAAAAAATGGCGTGCTGAAAACATTACTAAATAGATAGCGCGCAACCGGTCAAAACCGCGTTGCGCGCTTGATTATAATAAATCTACGGTAGCTTTAATCTACAATCTCGACGGAAATATCTTTAAATTGCAGCTTTGATTGGCGATTGTCTTTACTTGGATATGGGAAAACCAAAATACTCGCTTTCGTAGTTCCAGGACGCCATCCTTTTCCGCTAATTTTGCCAGAAAACTCCTGCCATTGGTCGCTAGTTTTGCGTCTTGCGGCTGCGGTATAAAGGAAGGTACCTCCGGCAATTTGCGCACGAATTTTGGTTCCCGCAGGATATGCTTTGCTGATAGCTTTCGACAGCGTTACTTCATTACCACTGACGGAATCCACAGCTGTCGACAAATCACGATTGGGTAAATCGCTGAGATCGTCTTTGGCGTTGAATGCCACGTACCAACTTTTTATTGCTTTTGCCCAGCCTGTGCCGTCTTTCAGCTTAATCACGGTATCTCCGGCTTTTACATCTTCAGCTAATTCAGTTTCGCTCCCCTTAACACAATTAACCTGCTGAGGGTAGATCATTTTGCCGTCTGAATCAAGTGGGGCGAAACCTAAATAAACGTTGATCTCCTCATCCGAAAGATTGCGAAACGAACCTTTCAAGAGATAGGTTTTTTCTAGATCGACCTCAAAGTTTTTGGTTGATAACACGACTCGAGGGATAGATTCAAAGACTTTTCCTCCATCTACTTCGACCATATTCGCTGGTTTCGGGAAATCGCCTTCGTTCGATAGTTTCAGCACCGCTTCGGCTGCGAAAACTCCGCCACATACTGTTGCTGACAATGCCAGCATCATTCCAAATCTCTGTCGAGTAGACATTATAA
>DLIO01000058.1 GCA_002483765.1 Lentisphaeria bacterium UBA7640
TTTTCCCTGCGGAAGTTGGGCTAATTCTCGCGCGCATTATGCGCGCGAGAATTCAAGCGGGCGCGGTAGGGCGGCGAATCCTCGATCTGGTCTAATTCTCGCGCGCATTATGCGCGCGCGAATTCAAGCGGGCGCGGTAGGGCGGCGAATCCTCGATCTGGTCTAATTCTCGCGCGCATTATGCGCGCGCGAATTCAAGCGGGCTATTTGCTGAGATTTTGTGAGAGGTCTTGTTCCAGATTGAAGTAGAACATCTGATATGGGAAAAGTTGGATCATCTCTTCTAACGCTGCGATGTATTCCTTCATTGCCGGTTGTAGTTCTTTTGGGTTTGGTTTACGATCCTGCGCGCAATTAACGTAAATCGGATTGCCGAATTTGAAAAATATCGCGTCGGCGGTTCCTTTGACCGCGGTGAAAAATGGAACGGCTGGACAGTGACATCTAGCGGCAATTAACCACGGCGAGAGTGGAAAATCAACCGGAGCACCGAGAAAATCCATTGGCACGGTTCCTGAAGAGGTTGGACGGTCGCCCATAATACAGACGATTTCGCCTCGGTTGACCACTTCCATGCTCTCCAAAAGTCCACCGGAAAACGACTGAATATCAATGTATGTGATTTGTTCTTTTATTTCGGAAATAGCAAAACGTTTATCGACTGGGGATTCTGGGTCAATCTGAACTAATAGGTTTATTTTACGGTCAAACGAAGCAAGGTGCGAGAGTACGGTTTGCCAGCAACCAAAATGGCTCGCCACCAACACTAAACCTTTTGATTTGTCTTTCAAAAGTTCGCGTAGGGTTTCGGCATTTTCCTCAATAATGGGTAACTGTTTTCCAGTACCAAACCAATAACTGAGGATAAGCATCTGCCCCTGTGAAGTAATCAAACGATAAAAGTGAAGGCGACGCATCAGCCAGCCAGCTTTGGGGAAATTTTGTTTTAGATAAAAACTCGCGGCCTGTTCGGCAGTACGGTCAAATAACACGTAAAAAAAGGTCACAAACCACACAAAACGGCAAGCGTGTTTTACGCCCAGTATCCGAGTAAATAGTTTAAAGAATCCAACTCCAAGCCAATTACCTCTCGCAGTGCTGAGATTTTTATATTCAGCCATTTTGGATTGGCTCCTCTTTTGGAGAACATTGCAGGTGATTAGCGACCCCAAATACCACCAGCCATGCAATTGCGGCAAACAACGGCGCAATGAACAAGCTTCCGAGCAACCATTCCAGAAGTCGATGATGCATCTCATATACCACTGTTTGCATACTGAGTTCAGTCAAAAACTGACCATGGCGCAGGAAATATCCCAGCTCAATACAAAGGAAAGGAGTAAAAGGCGGCATGAATAAATTTTGAATTGCCAATGCCATAATTTTATTTAATTTCATTCTCAAGCAGACATAAAGAATTAGTAACATGTGAAAACCAGGGATCGGTAAGATCGCGAGAAAAGTACCAACTGCCGCAGAAGTTGCCAACAATGGCGGAGTAGTGTTTTCTTGCAACAAATGTTTAAAAAACATTCGCGGAGAACGAAAAATCGAGAGGTCTTTGGATGTCGTATTTTTGACAATTTGGCGTGGTTTGAACGGAAGAAGGCGCAACCCGACCAAATGAGTGTGGAGCATGGACATTTTGAAATTATCCGTAAATGGCCGAAAATGGGTCAGATGTTCTCCGCGTGGCGCATAAGTTACCTTTACCGGTATTTCTTGCAATTTCAGCCCGCCCCAGATTGCGCGGGTCAAGACTTCGACATCAAAACCAAAGCCATGACAAATAAAGTTGAGTTTAGAAATTGCGCGTACCGGATAGGCGCGGAACCCGCATTGAGTATCGGAAAAACTGACACCAGTTTCCAGTTTAACCCAGAAATTTGAAAATTTACGTCCGAAACGGCTGGATTCGGGAACATTCGGTGTGTTGAAATCGCGGCAGCCGACTACCAGCAGGTCCGGTTCGCCGTCAGTGTGTTGTCGCAACACTTCGATAAATTTGGGCAAATCTTGCGGATCATGCTGCCCGTCAGCATCAATCCCGATCAGATAATCGGCATTACGTTCGGCCAGATAACGGATGGCGGTAACAATCGCGCCGCCCTTGCCCTGGTTGCGCTGATGACGGATAACGCGAATATCAGCCTGTTCCAGCGCGGTAAAAAACTCCGGTTCCAAGTCGGTACTGCCGTCATCAATGAGCAGCACCTGTTCCATAATTGCCCGGCAAGCCAACGCGACCGTTTTGACGGTTTTGCTGTTGTTATAAACGGGAATAACACACCAGATATTCAAAGCTTGGTTTTTCACGAAAGAGCTCCCAATTGTAAATTGCGCAATTTGGAATATCCGAATTTATTGATCATGCGAAGATCCTGATTACGGCTCGAAGGAGGATAGACGCAATACCTGCTGCCTTTGAAACCTTCCAGCAGTTTCAGGTGGAGTTGTTCCTGATCAATTCCGGGAGCAAAATAGTATAACGGCACGGTGCCGTCCCAACCGGGTGGTACCGCCCCTTCCCTGCGGGCAATCTCAATTAACGGCGCGCCGTCGAAAACCCTGATACCGGGAAAAATAATGGAATAAGCCGGTTCAATTGAACGGAGATTGGCCATCCCTTCGTCCACAGTTTCCCAAGTTTCACCGGGACCGCCGAACATCACGCTGGCAGTGACGCCGATATTCATGTCAAGGAGCGTACAACAGCATGCCGCGACTTCTTCAAAAGTAAAATTTTTGCCCATTCCGGCAAGGGTCTGATCAGAGGCCGCATCCACGCCCAGATCAGCCAGTACCAGACCGGATTCAGCCATCATTTGCAGATCGCCGTCCCGAATCCCGGATGGAGTAATAAATGCGGTCCATGGAACGTTGATACCGCGCTGAATCATCGCTATAATCAACTTCTCGAAATGGCGGGCAGGATCATTGAATACGGAATCTGAGAAATAGATCATTGAATCCGGATAAAGGTTCGTTATCTGCTCAATATCACGCAACACATCATCCAGCTCACGCACGCGCATAAACCGCCCTTCCAGCATCGGATAAGTACAATAAACACATTTGAAAGGGCAGCCGCGTTTTGTTTGAAGCGGAATAATATGAGTTTCGCGATCATAAAAGGAAGCAATCTCAGGAACATAAATTCCACCGTAAATTTTGTCAGAACACCGCCGCAGAATAGTTCCGCGCGGCGGCGGATTGCCGGCGGCCAAAGCGCCAACCAATTCCAGAATTGCGTTTTCCCCCTCCCCGACTATGCCATATTCAGCGCCGGAGAGTTCGAGAATCCGCTCAGGATACATCGAAAAACCAGTGCCGCCGATCACCATCGGCGCAGACACCAGCGAACGCCAGGCATGGACTACTTCGAGAATAATCTTAAAAAATTCAGAATTGTCAACGCAGCTGTCCACATTATCGAGATTCCGCATGCTGATCCCGATCAAATCGGGCTTAAAACCAATGGCAAGACGTTGTGCGGCGTCAAGGTATCCGTCCTGGCCGTAAAGCATTGGATCAAACTGCCGGACCTCATGACCGGCCTCAGATAGCACTGCGGCAATCACGCTCATGCCGATAGGATACACCGCAATTGGATCATCGCAAAAGTTGGCTGAACTCAATAATATTCTCATCAACAATATCTCTTTTATTTGCCCCAGCGGGTATTGTTAATCTCAAGCCGTTCGATATTTTCTCCGCGCTCTTTTTTCATAACGTCCAAATAAAGACGAGCCATCCTGAATTCTAGTGAACAATCTTGATAGAAAGTATCCCAAGCATATTGATAAGCAGTTTGAAGCTCATCAATCGACATTTTTGCTGGTTTAAAGACTGCTTCGCCTGCGGTGTATTTACTCCAATCGTGATGAAGTATACGTCCTTGTTCCTCTAAATCCGCACAAATATTTGAATGCGGAAATGGAGTAAGCACGGTGAATTCAGCCAAATCCAAGTCAATTTCCAAAAGAAAATCGACTAGACGTTTAATATCATCGAGCGACTGCTCGTCAGTGCCAAGAATAATCGTTCCTTCAACCCCAATGCCATGATCTTTGTAACGCTTAACTCGTTCACGAATATAATCGGAAGTATCAAAAATCGCTTGATAAACATACCAAGCGCCAGCTTTTGCGGCCAACGTTAAAATCTCTTCATTATCTTTAATTGGATGCGATACCCATTTTTTACCAAGCGGGGCAATTGCCCGAAAAAGGTCTTTTTCCCACTGATCGTCCTGCGCGAGCGAATTATCGACAATAAAGAGCCGTTTATTGGCAATGCCGCTCATCTCTTCGACCACTTTGTCAATTGGTCGTGGCCGAAACTTACGTCCGCCTAGGTAAGGCGTGCAACAGGGAAAACAGTTAAAGCGACAACCTCTCGAAGCGTGAAACAGATCAACCATCTGAACGCCACGATAGTTGTAAAGCTCGCTTTTAAGAATATCACGTCGTGCTGGTCCGATTAACGCAGTGTCGGGAAAATCGCCAAGATAATTATAAATTTTTTTGAGTTTCCCAGCTTCAAAATCTCCAATTAGCTCCTCCATCCGCCCTTCAGCTTCGCCAAGAAAGATGCTGTCTGCGTGTGTTGCAGCCTCTTCAGCATGAAGCATAATCGCAATGCCGCCCATAATCACGGTTTTGCCAGAAGCACGAATCTCATCGGCGATAGCAAATGCTCTTGGAGCTTGGCAAGTCAACATACATGATATTGCGTAAAGGTCATAATCTTCGCCTAGATCGAGCGCTTCCACGTTTTCGTCACAAAAGTCGATCTCCACTCTTTTAGGCAATGCCGCCGCAAAAGTTACTGGCCCCATTGGAGGCAGATTGAAAACTGGCTGGTTCGGTAATTTGGGCCATTTAGGATAGATTATTTTCAGCTTCATGGTTTTCCCCTCTCTTTTAACAGAAAAAATAGTTGACTTAAAGTTTCAGTTTGGATTCTAGTTTTAATTTCAAAATCACCACGTTCTAAGAATAACGCACAAGCGCTATCTGAATTAATTTCGAGCACGATAATATGGCGAATATTCCCACGTAAAAAAACACTATCGACCTCATCAAAAAGAGCTTCGGTTGATGCTGGAGTTTGTAAATAAAAAACTGGGCCGTGAATCCCGAGCGTAATGGCGACTTCACAAGCTGGTGTCGTTGGCAAGGTCGCAACAAAAAGCCCACTGCGCCCTAATTCACGCCCATTAATGGCATAGTCTTCCCAGTAGGCAGTATTGTTTTCGGAGCATCCAGAGCCGTTCCAGCCGATAAGCGCAGTTTCATCTGGCGACCATTCCGTTAGCTCGCTGGCTGCCAACAACGCGCACAATTGCCCTAGTTTCACGCTGGCACTGCCTCGGCGAAAATCCTCTAAATCACCTTTCAGAACCCACGGCGTCACCTCCATCATGCTTCTAAGTTCACTGATTGAACTGAACCCGTCTAATGTTTTCCGCGTAACGAGGGTTTCTGCTTTAGCATGATCAACCAATGCGCCGGCAACAACTTGATTCATGATACTCCCTCCAAAACAACTGCACTATTGAGGCCGCCAAATCCGATATTGAGCGAAAGAATATTAACCCCATTTAGCTCTGCGGAAGCCGTTGAAACCATATTTTCAGCTCCTGCCATTGGCGCAATTAAACCTGCCTGAGGAGGAAACATTTGGCGTTTTACGAATTTCAGTGCGAATATATTTTGCAATACTCCAGTTGCGCCCAAAGTATGTCCGATATTACCTTTGAGCGAATAAAGTGGACAAGGTTTATCATTAAAAATTATATTTAAAGCGATAATTTCGGCTTGATCATTATAAATTGTTCCGGTTCCGTGCCCCATCACGCCACAGATTTCATTCGCAGTAAGTTTCGACATTTTTAGTGCGTGATGAATTGCGTTAACCAGTTCATTACCGGAGTTATCCGGCGCGGTAATGTGGGTTGCGTCGCAGGTTTCTCCCCAGCCTAACAAATATCCTTCCGGCGATTCTGGTGTATCTTCGGCTGCCAACAACATCGCTCCTGCAGCTTCGCCAAGACTCAGTCCATCGCGCGCAATATCATAGGGGCGAGTTAGCCCTTTCGAAAGTGCTCCGAGTGAGAAAAACCCCGAAGTTACGAATTCACTGCTAATGTCGCAACCGATAATTAACGCGTATTTTGATTTTCCTTTTTTCAGCATCTCGGCCGCCATGACTGCCGCTTTTTGTCCAGAAGCGCAAGCAGCAGAAACCAGCCGAACATTTTTAAGTTTAAAAATGTTTGCTGCGGTTTCAAGTAGAGATTTTGTACAGTCCAGTGTAGCGCCAGTTCTCGCATATTCCAAAAGATCGATCGAACCAACGGTAGTAGCAAGATAAAGTGTCGTATCTGAAGGTAGTGAACCGATATAAGGCATCTGCGGTAATAATTTCATCAATAATTTTTCCGCGCGTGAAACTTCGCTTCGAGGAGCTTCATCAAGTTCACCACACACACCAAGCTGAAGTCCTTTGGAGTCAAAGTGTTTCGGAATAGTAAGACATTGTTCGCCACGAAAAAAATTATCTAGCGCTGAATCAGTGTCGTCGCCGCACGGAGTAACTGTAGCGGAGGCTATAATTTTGACTTTTTTTTCAGTCATAAAATTTCCCATCCTGCCATTTTTGAAAAACATCTTCAACTAGTGGTGGAGTAAAAATAAACGGCTCATGAGTTATAGCATTAAAAAACATTTGCGTAGTGTAGCCAGTTCCACTGATTTCGCCATTGGGCTTAATTAAAGTGTAACCGACATTTAGACGTGCGCCTTCAGACCAAAAAAGTTCCGCACGAATGGTAAATTCTTCGTCAAGCAATAGTGGCTTATAATAATCGGCATGACATTGCACAATCGGCGCCCCGATATCAAATTTACGATAATTTTCATAAGTCAATCCGACTTTACGCATCAGAGCTGAATGCCCCATTTCAAAAAAACGTGGGTAGTGTCCGTGCCACGCAATCGCTAGCGCATCAACCTCACTGAAAGCTAATCGATGGCGCACTTCAACCGAGACTGGTATCGGGTCATTAGACTTGGTCTTAAAATATTGTTGTTTTCTTCTCATTTAGTCTCAAATATTATTTTAATTTGGGCGGCAGTGCTTCCTTCAACACGAACAGTACAAGAGGTAATACAAGATGAATCATTAATTAAAAAAGAGAGTAAAAACTCGGCAGTATCGCCAGGTTTCAGTACCGTTTTGAATTTCATTCGTGAAATATTTTTAATTAAGATCTCTTTTTTCAGAGTTTTTTGAGTAAATATTTCTACGAGTTGAATAAGACAAACCCCTGGGACGATCGGATTATTCTCAAAATGTCCATCAAAGCCGCAGAAGTCATGGTTAAATAGAACAACTCCCCGAAATTTTCCGTCGTCGCTCGGTTCAATAACCGTAATTTGCTTTAACAGTTCAGCGTTAATCTTCGAGGTTCCCATTATTCCATTTCCTTGTTGCTTGCGATAGGGCGCAGAATGATCTTAACCCCTGTATTATAGTTTTTATATGCGATTTTACCAAACTGTTTTGTAACATTATCCCATTCTCGATAAACGGCAAGCCATTGTCTCGCTGGAAAAGTTCCGCACATTCTGGTCGTCACGCGCAAGGGTTCACCATCAAAAACCCAGCGTATTGACTGGATTTCAGGAGTATCTTCAGTCCAAATCTCCACTGGTGTGCTGGCCGTATTTGAAGGAATACCACATTCATCTGGAATTTGATAAAAAATATTCGTCAAATCGTAATAAAGTGTACTGAATAATTTTGATGATGCGTTCTTTGGTATTGCGGGAGAAAAAATCTCCTTGGTTACTTTGCCGTTGCTACCAGAAATCTCAAAGACCATCATGCCGGCGGCACTGATTCCAGTGACAGAGATCTCAGAGTTATGATGGGAAGTTTTTCCAACCAATATTATTGGGAATGAGTACCACAGGTATTGGAATTTGGCATTCATTCGAAAAATCCGATCGGAACTGTATGTGCTGGAATCTGTAGCAATCTCGCTGATGATTTGTGCTCTAGAGATATTGCGCGGAGCAAATTTCTCTGGCGTAAATTCTATTGAGGTACAAGCCGAAAGCGCAAAGGCGATTGGGAATGCCATAAACAACACAAGAGATTTGGGGCGAATTTTTTTAAAAAGGGAATAGAGGGAAGGAACAACGTAGAGGCCGGTCAAACACGCAACAGCGAGTCCGACTGACAAGGTGAGTCCAGTATGAAACATTATCGGGTGTGAAGAAAAAAGCATTGCGCCAGTACTGAAGACCGAAGTTGCCCCAGAAAGGAACATGGAAGAGGGAATTGAAGAGCCTTTATCGCCGGAACGCACATGGTGAAGTGAAAGAATTCCATAGTCAAAAGCCAAGCCAGAAAGTAAAATCAGGCTAAAACAGATAATAATATTGATCGGCATACTCAATAGCACAAGCAGTCCGCAGAGCGTCACCACCGCGGTCAAACCTGGCAACATAATCAGTAAAATAGCTAAAGGCGATGGGAACAACGGCAAAGCCAATAATATAAGCACAATCACAGCAATCAATAAAATTCTAGTAAAACGCAGATAAAAGTCGGTGGAGACCATTTCATTAAACGCATCTCGCGAGATGACGGCACAATTCTCTTGACCTTGTGCTTTTTTATAAATAAAGGAAATATTTCCAGGTGTATTTTTGACAAAAATAATTTCGGTGACCCAGTCTGGATATTTTTTTATCATTCGACTCAGTGCTGCGTTAACTAACCTTGGCGGTATTTCAGGTGGAACGGCTAAAGCTTGGCGAAGCTGTTCAAAGAATGGATTAAAGAAAGCTTTTGGTAATCCTTTTTTAATGCATTCATCAATGAGAGCTGTTTCTAGATGTTCCAATTTTTTCAGCGACTGCGACGTTCGCCAACCAGCAAGGTTTCTCTCGCGAGTTGCTTGAGAAGGCCACAATGCCGATGGCACGAATGCTTCCACTTTGTTAGTTTTCAGTAATGCATGCCATTGTTCAGCATCTTTTGCAACTGCATCCTGGGAGTCTCCGGTAAGAACAATCATCGCCGGAGCTGGAGCGCTACGCCAGACTCGTTCAAAATCTCGTTCCTGCTCAAGGACATCTGCTGGAGTTCCATCAAATGTACTCAAGCTAAAATCTTTTTTCAAGTTCTTGACCGATAATCCACAAAAAACAATCAGACCAAACCAAATTAAAACGATCAAACGCCCCTTTGCGCGCGTTGGCGTAAACTCAACGAAAGAAAATCTTCTCGACTCAGCCCTCTTTTGAAGGGTTGGAAGAATGAAATAGGAAAGCAGAAAACTGACCATTAATGCCGCCGAGGCAAAAATACCAAGTTGGATATAAGCTCCAATGCCGGAAGTGACGAGCATCAAAAATACACATGCCGAAGTTGCAACAGCCAACAGCATCGGCAGAAAAATCCGTCCAAGCCTGCGTATACGCGATTTACCGCTGAACGCAGTATAAACATGTATGCCTTGATCAACCGCGAGGCCGAGCAGTCCCGCTCCGACCCCGATGATGAATAAACTGATTTTATCGAATGATACCGCCATGACTCCGACTACAAACAACGATGCACAAATTGGAATCAATGGGATCCATAAAGCACGCAAATCGCCACGATATAATACAAAAAAAAGAATTCCCAGAAAAAGGATAGAGAACAGACTAATCCGAATGATATCCGATTTAATGGTCTCTTCATTGCCAAGCGTATGAGTTAACGGAGAGATAATATTGACCTGAACACCGACTGGAAGGTCTTTCCACTCAGCTTTGAGCTTGCTGAAAATTTTACGCACCGTTGCTGCGTCCCCAATAGTGAGTGGATTAAGATCTAGGATAATCGCTGCGCGCGAAGCATCGCGATTAGCAATGAAGAGGTGTTCCGGCGAGAACTCCATTCCTGCAAGATCTTTTAACACTTCTAATTCATTGAAAATTTTCAGGCTAAAGCCAAAAGGGTCGTGGCGGTGGCGAGCTACAACTCCTGGAACCGGCATCGCGGCTTGTCTTAGCATCTGCGATACTGCAGTGGCAGGATTTGCGTTATCTAAAATAGTTACATCGTATAACAATGGAATCGCACTAATTAGTTTTTCAGGAGCAGCATCCTCTGCGAAATTGGACAACCGAAAAGTTAGAGAATTGACAAATTCGAGTTTTTCCAGTCTACTCGCAAGTTGATCTAACCACGGTTCTATTTTTACCGCTCCGTTTTTCTGGCCAGTATCAAATTCCAGCACAACTGTATTGGCTGCCTGGCTCCGTTGCATCGAGGCAAGTGCCTTACCTGCGTCAGAATTTTTCGGAAAAAGTGTCTTAATATCGTTGCCATAACTTCCGAAGAGAAAAGTAGAAACCAGTGCAAAAACAAGCAGAATAAAGCAGAATAGCCATAAGATTTCTCTGTGGCGTAAGGCGAATATTAAAGCCTTGGAAGATGCTTTTTCTATTTTGGCGGCAATAACCATCTTGATTCCGGTATAGTTTGATTAAGGATGATATTTTTATACTCAAAATGCAAGATATCACCATTGTTTTCAAAAAGTATCATAGTTTTGACAGCGTCATATGCCGAAGTAAAACTAATCTCCACTTTTGAAACGAATTTTAAAAAAAACTCCTGTTCAGGCACCAATTCTAAGGTATGTTTATCTTTAATGGTAATTCTAGAACTGTTTTCGAGTTTTTTAATATCGCCAGACAACCATTCCGACATACTGGAATAGATCAACTTGAGCCACGGAAAACGGGAAGCAGAAACGGTTGTGACTTGATTAGTTTCGGCATCCCACAACCTCAACGAGTCCGCCGAAATAATTATAATGGATGAAAGCGGCGATTTAGAATGCCAAAGTAATCTACCGTTTTTCTCCAGTGCCATGCTGCCATTAATAACCAGATCAATGCCGAGACTTTTGATTTTTCGAGTCTGGACATAATCAGCCTGAACTGTTTGACATTCCATCAGCGGGGCGAGACGCTCAGAAAACTGTGCCAGAGTGTCGCCAGCAACGACAGTTTGGACACAAAGCAAAGCTAGTATGAGTATCAAAAAACGCATACTGTCACTTCTCCTGTGGCGCAGATGCTATTGTGTTGATTAGTGATGGTAAAGTTAAGCGTATGCCAGTTTTCCAATGAGGTCTCTTCCGCAAACGCAATCACCAACTGATCATTCATCATTAGATCATGATGGATTTTGACATTATGGCCAAAAGCAAGGAAGCCTGGACGTATTCGTCCGTTAAAGCGAAAGGTGTCAACCGCGGACCCCGCCTGAGCTACTAATTCGGGAATCACTGCACGGTCAAGTTTGCCTGTAGTGTCGAGAAAACGATTATCATCCCTAATTTTCATGCCAACACTTGAGATTGGCCCAACGTCAATAATTTGTTCCACCATGGTCATCGGTGCTTTATGCGGTAAATAATTTTCCGCGTTGACAGGCAGGGATATGATCTGATCCAGCTTATCTGCATTCCGCCAACACAATGGATCTGAAGCCAAATAATCGCCAGTAAGCTGATATGCAGCTCCCCTACAGCCGTAGCAACTGTCCAATTGATCACAACTTCGGCACGGCCCCTTGATCATATTGCGGAAGTTTTTCAAATCCTGAATGACGTGGCTTGTTTCTAGTATTACGCGCAATGGAAGATCGGCGATATTACCGATCTTCTTGGTGATTCCAACACATGGAAATACATCACCTTTATAGTTAACCAAGCATGAGTATGTATTGCGCAGGCATTTATCACCGGCCAACGGCGGTTGCGGCTTCCATTCATATCCATAACTACGGTCTATTTCAGCGAATTGTTCGAAAATATTTTTAATTTCCGCCGGATCAACTTCAAGATAGTTGTTCTCTAAAAATCGACCTTGCGGAGTAATCATTTCAAAATACGGAGTGATCGAGTTTTCCCTCAAGTAACGCCAAAGAGCAACAATGCCGTCGATATTTTCAGATGAGATTACCGTGCTTGCTGCAAGCATATCTGGATTGTCGTATCCAGCCTCTTTGAGAACAGCAATCGCATTTTTAGCGGCCGTTAACGCATTTTTAGTTCCAGTTAGTTTGTCTTGAACCGCTGGATCCAATGAATTTAATTTTACGACAACTCGGCAACCATATTTGAAAAACATCGCGGCATTATCTTTGTTGATCAATGAACCGTTCGAAAATATCTCCGCACCCATGCCCAATTCAGTAATCAACTTAATTTTCTCTTCAAGCTGTTCAAAGAGCAACGGTTCACCGCCGATAATTACAATTTTTCGCGCGCCAAGTTGCGCGGCCTGCCGAATTACAGAATCAGCAAGTTCAGAGTCAAGAATACAGTCCGGACCTTTCTGATCTGCCGCGACATAGCAGTACGGGCAACGGTAATTGCAGTTTTTATTAAATTCGATTTCCATTGAAAGCAAACAGTTTCTTGAGGCTGCCTCTTTAATTTCTTCGTCCGTAAGTTCAAATTTTGAAATATCAAACATGATAAAAGGTCATCCCATCTTTATAAGTTGTTTTCTCTAAGGTCAAAAAACCGGACTGGTTTTCGCGAAGAACCATAGATACGCGCTTTGGCTTCTGCTTCCGAAACAGTGTGTATTGGTATATGCAAACGTGTTTTTGCGTATAACAATTCACTGATCTGCGCTGAATCAGCGCAATCGCGACTAAATGCCACGAATAGTTCAACTTCATCTGACAGTGCGGAGCCACTTACTTCCATATAATAATCTGCGATACTATCAATACTATCCAACACAATGAAAAATGAGTTTGGAAAAAGCGTAGTTCCTTTGATTTTAAGCATCTGGGATTTCCTGCCGAGAATCGGACTGATTCGTAGCGTATTACGTCCGCAAGAACAATTTTCATCAATAATAAACCCAATATCGCCAGTCCGAAATCTAATCAACGGCATTCCAGTGACCTGCAATGGTGTAACCGTAACCTCGCCAGTTTGTCCAGCCGGAACCGGCTGGCCCTGTTCATCCAATATCTCTACAATCGCGAGATCGCCAGGCGGGTGTCCTCCGCAACGCGCCGAACATTCTGTAAAGCTGGTGGCAATTTCCGATGATGCATAAGTGGAGTAAAACCGATCCGGCCAGATCGCCTGCAGTTTTTCACCCAATGGAGTAAGCTCCATTTTTCGATTCCGTACCGGTTCGCCGATGCAAACTAAAGTGCGAATTGAACTACAGTCCATGCCACCCTCTTGAAGATATCTGCCCAGTTTTACCAAAAAAGAGGGAACGCCAACTATTGCTCCAGGTTTTTCGTTTCTGATAATTCCTGCATGACTTTCTAGCGTATTAAGTCCATTGCGAATTGCCGCCGCACCAAGCTTGAAGACTCCGCCATAATAGGCTAGTCCAGCAATAAAACAGCAATCAATGGTACAAGTCAGCAAAACCTTGTCGAAAGGGGTGATCCCAGCCGCTATAAAGCCAAGCATATCGTTATAAGACAATCGGTCGATATCTCTTTTCGTGTAAAATATCCTACATGGCTTCCCTGTCGTGCCACTGGTGAAACAAATATCAGTGACATCTTGTTCTGGAACTGCACTAAATTCATCATTGTATAGCGCAAGATCATGTTTAGAGGTGGTAGGAAAGGCTGCTAATTCTTCAATCGTTATATCTTTCTGGGGCAAATGGGCTAAAGTCCGTCGATAATATGCAGAATGCTCACGAGTGTAGCGGATATGCTGATTGAGGAGTTTAGTCTGACGCTTGATAATCTCTTCCCGAGGAAGGAACGACAGATCGTTTTTAGCGTTAAAGTAGGTTTTCATGATTGTCATCTTTATCCATTTTTTCAGTTTCAGCTTGTATGATATTTCTTATTCTATTTTTCAACGCATAAGCTGTCGGGCATTTTTCTATTTCAGCCGTTTCGATAGCTTTTAAACGACGGATCACAATTTTCCCACATTTTGGGAATCGGAATTTTCGATCCGGCAGATATTCATTACCAACAATCGCACATGGATAAATCAATGTTTTTGTATCCATTGCCAATTTAAAAATACCGCTATGAAACTTATTCATCACTCTTCCATCGGAACGCGTCCCCTCTGGGAACGCCATGATAGAAACTCCACGGCTAACCAACGAAGCGATATGTTCTTTTACCGCTTCATAGTCTATCTTAGTTGAATCAATATATTCACAACTGCGCGCAAAATGGCCAAAAAATGGCAAACGCATCGGCCAGCCGTTGACGACTTGAATCGCTTCAATACCAAAAATTGACATTAAAAATGGGTCAGAAGCGGAACGATGATTAAAGATATAAATTCCAGGTCGCTTGTCGCCAGCTGCTTGATCCTCGTATTTTACTGAAATGAAAGGACGAATCGCAATGTGGATCATGGTTTGTCCATAGTAAAGTATAACATAACGCATGATGTGTCCAGAAAGCCGTTTTGGTGAAACCAACGCAATCAGATACACAACCATAGCAATGCTACAATAGATTATCGTCCAAAAAGCCATTGACAAATAGATAAATAAAGTAGGAGTAATGCGCTTCAATTGAGTACCTTTGCCAACTATTTTTAAATTGTTGGTTAATTGATTATTTTGGCTGCAATGTCCGGATTTTCCGTTGCCAGCTTTTCAAAGAGCGAATAAATATCAGCAAGAGTTTCAATCTGCCTAATTTCTTCATTTTCGCGCAACGGGATCTTGAATTTACGTTGAAGTCCAGTAATTAGATCAACAATATCTAAACTGTCCAAACCAAGGTCTTCAAAAATCTTCTTGTCTGGGGTGAGCTCTTCACGTTCCAGTTCAAATTGTTCTATAAAAATAGAATTAACGAGCTCTATAATTTTTTCTCGTGTCATAATCACTTGCATCTCCATCGCATATCATTGCATATTGCATTTAGGCGCTACCACGACATGAATATTAAATGAAATACATATAAACTGATTTTCATGATAGTGCCAAAAACTTCTAAACCCGTCATTCCTCTACACATATCCCCGTTTTATATCACGCTATCAACCGAGAATCATGTGTGCTAAAATATACTGTTAAATAGTTCGTTTTCAAATGCTTTCGAGCTCTTTAGAACTCTGCAAAACCAATACCGCGTTCACACCGCCGAAAGCAATACAGTTCTTCACTACCGTCCTGAGCTCACTCTTAATAGTAGTAATTGGTAAATTGAGTTCTTTACAACTCTCGCTTGGATTCTCCAGATTCAAAGTCGGAATGATCATTTTGTGCTTCATCATTTCAATAATTGCCACCAATTCAATAGCTCCAGAAGCACCAAGCGTATGCCCAAGATGCCCTTTCATGCTAGAAACAGGCACCGTGGAACCCAAAACAGCGCGAATAGCCTCAGCCTCGGCTTTGTCGCCAGCAATCGTACTGGTCGCATGAGCGCTAACGTAATCAACCTCTGTCGGAGCAATTCCGGCATCATCAAGAGCGAGCCTGATGCAACTCTCAATTGAACCGCTATCAGATTGGCTAATTTGCGCGCCAGTGCAATTCGTGGCATAGCCAGTAATCTCCGCCAAAATTAGAGCGCCGCGCTTAATCGCGTGTTCATACTCTTCCAGTACCAAGATTCCAGCACCTTCGCCGCAAACCAATCCACAACGCGCGGCATCAAATGGTCGTGAAAGTTTTTCAGGAGCAATACCTTCAGCTTCTGCGAGCGCGAACAACTGTTGAAAAGAACCCGTCACGGTCGGAGTCGTTTCGTCAGACCCGCCGGCAATAATAATATCTTGTTTGCCGATCTGAATCAACTCAAAAGCCAACCCAATTGACTGAAGCGCGGAAGCGCAAGCAGAACATGGCGCAAGCTGAACTCCGCTGATGCCCAAAAGATTGGCAACATTAAAACTAGATGAATGGGAAACACAACGAAAAAATTGACAAGCAGAAAGATCATCAAAACGTTTTTCAATAATTGCAGCCGTTGATTCAACAATACTACTCGAGCTGCCCATGGTTGAACTGACAATGCAACCTGTTCTGCCGTCAGAAAAAATTTCGGGGTCAAGCCCGCTCTCATCAACCGCATCTATGGCGGCGATGGCGGCGAACAATGCAGCATTGCCCATCGATCGACGAAATTTACGGTCAATTTTTTTCGCAACATCAGGGTCTAATGTTACCGGTGCGGCTACAATCTTGGTACTTCCAAAAAATGATTCCCATTCCGGCATAAATCGTGCCGCGCTCTTACCAGCCAGCAATAATCGAAAAAGCTCTGCCCGACTATGGCCGAGAGCGCTAACCACGCCTGTACCAGTTATAACCACTCTACGTTTATTCATGATCTCTGATGATCCCATTGATATCAAACCCGCCCATGTTTTAAATCCATTAAAAAACAAAAGATAGCATTATGCTAACAAACAACCCAACAGTTGAATATGAAAATAAAAATACCGCAAAGAAACATAAAGTCAACAACCGCGCCAAAATTAAAGAAAGTACCACAGACATTCCTGTCTGTAAAAAGGTATATGGACGCGCCTCTAGAGAATCCCGAAACCCGGCTTGGCTTCTTGGAATAATAATCAACTACAACAAATACAATTACGTCGATGAATAACAACACGCCCCTCCAGATCCGTGCTTTCTGCAATTCTTGATACTGACGTGGATGTGGCGTCTGGCCTTTTTGGGGTTTTAAAATTTTGAACTTCAGTTCCACCCTGCCGTGTCCTTCTTCACATCTCCAAATATTTTTTGTCCCTACCCAGCGGGAGCTTACCCCTCAATGTTCATTTGCGGTCAGATGTTCCCTCGTTCACACTTCGATTTTTCAATTTTTTTGCTTACAATAAGAAAAACAGGAAAACTCAGTGCAAGTGCTTGCATTATTTTTAAATTACTGTATAATAGTTAATGAAAGTGTAAATCATGAGGAAAAAAGATGCGACGAACAACATTAAACGACATTGCGGACTTGGCGGGAGTGAACCCCTCAACCGTGTCACGTGCGCTGAATAAATCTAATGCTGGCATGATTAGTGACAAGCAACAACAAAAGATACTCAAAATCGCCGATCGCTTAAATTATCGCCCAAATTCCTCTGCTCGCTCGTTTGCATCGCAAAAAAACTTCAAAGTTGGTCTGATTTTAGGAGCAATCGAAAACGATCTAAGTTCACCACCATTCGCGCTATTTATTCGTGAACTTTGTGGCCATCTTCAGCAACATGGATATTTATTATTGCTTTTATGGGCGGCAGGAAACGAACAAGATATTGAAGATAATGTTCTCAACTTTTTAATGTCTAATTCCGCTGATGGATATATAATTGGAAGTTCTTTGATTAGTCCTCAAGTTATTGCCGCACTGGAAAAATTGCGTGTACCCATCGTCACACTATTTCCTGACCATTCAGAACTCCCCGATCAATTTGCAATAGCCGAGATCGAGTTAGAACAAGCATTTAGCACTGCGTTACAGAGTATTCCTTCGCAATTTGGGACTGATATCCTTTTTGTCGGGGCGAGCGGATTCCGTTCCAATACCAAACTGGCAAATCTTACTTCGGCGGCAGATAAACTTTTAGGCAATTACAAGATAGATGCTTTACTTTACCAGCCTCCAGCTCGTAGTTTTATGTTAGACAGGACACTGGCCTGTGAGATGGCGAAGAAAAACTTAGAAAAAATACTTCAATACAAAGTGATTTTTTGTGCTTCGGACCTCACCGCGTTGGGAATAATTGATATTCTTGAGCCTATGGGTGTAACGATTAATAGCGATATTTTCATAGTAGGATACGATAATATTGGGAATTTTTTAGAAGAAAATGCTATTCCAAAATTTTCAACAATCGATTCTAATATGGGTGTTCTCGGACAAAGAACTGCAGCTCTGATCCTTGAACAAATAACTTGTCCTGCCAATAAAATTAAAAACATCTCAATTCCAGCGACATTCACTCTAAAGGAGGAAATCGGCGAATAAAAAAAGTTGAAATTTGGAAATCATAACAGAAACATTTGCTTAGAATTATTTAGAATTAAATAATAAAGTCATCAAAAACCAAGTCACATTTAAGGAGACTAAAAAATGAGAAAAAGAGGAAAGAGGAAAAGTTGTAAGTCGTTCACCACCAACAGTTTCACCCTCGTGGAACTCCTGGTTGTAATCGCCATTATTGCGATTTTGGCAGGCATGCTTTTGCCTGCTCTCAATCAAGCTAGAGCCAAAGCTCGCGGGATGACTTGTGTTAATAATCTCAAACAGTTGGGAATTTACAATCAATACTACATGGATGAATACAACGGTTATTATATCCCATACAAATCGACAGGAGTTAATACAACATGGTATGTGATTATTAATAAGCATTATCTCCAGAAAGCAGATTTCAATGTTCTACCAAAAATTTTCGCCTGCCCGGAGTCAACTTATGGCTCGCCAGATAGCTTCCATCAGTGGGGATACGGTGTAAACGCGATGTCTTTTGCTACTGCAAGCTATACTTATATTAAATCCAACATGATAAAAAAACCATCCGAACTTCTCTATCTTATTGATACAGAACTTGCCCCTGACAAGGAGCTTTTGCCTCCTTATTACTGCTATCCAAGAGGAATGTCTGGGGTGAGCACTGAAGCCGCATTCCGACATAGCGGTTCCAACGTATCCTTATATAGCGATGGTAGCGTTAGAATGACAAAATATTTGCCTGATAGTACACATTGGAACGGGCCCATATGGAATTACAAAAAGTAATAAAATCACCATTTCACAATATAACATAAACATTTTAAAGAGGTTTTATCATGAAGAAAATTATTTTGCTCGCGATGCTAGCATTTACTACTATCGGAGCTTATAGCCAAGACAATATTATACACCCTAGCACGCCATCTAAAAACACTATATTCTCAAGTGCACCGTTGAAGACCCCGCCTATTATTGATGGAATAATTACCACCGAAGAATATACAAACGCTAGCAAAATTTCCGGAGGTGGTAGGGTTACGGATGATCGGCAACTAGAAGTTTGGGTAGGATATGATATCCAAAATCTCTATTTTGCAATAAAAAGTGAATTGCCTCCAGGTGGCGACTTATTAAGTAAGGCGAGAGTTAGTGCAGATGTATTAACAGATGATTCTGTGGAAATACTTATATATCCTCCGAAAGGACGCAAACCTGGGAGTTTCCAGTTTGGTTATTTTCAATTAATAGTTAATCCGGAAGGCTTGACGTGGAGTAAGCATCACGAACCAGGATGGGGATTATCGTCGGAATTATGGAAACCTGACATCACTCAAAAAAGCAGGATGACTAAAGACGGTTTTTGGGAAATAGAGCTATCCATGCCTCTAAAACAAATGGGCTGGGACGAGATGCCTCTTCCTTCTCAATGGAAAATGATTGTCGCGCGCAACTTCCAGTACCCTCTACATCAAGCTGCGTTTACTCCGGCAACTTTTTTTAATAAACCCGATATGATGGCAACATTAATCTGCTCTAAAGATTTGCCTTCTGTACATCATTCCTTTCCCAAGTGGGATAAAATAAGAGGGGCTGCTACTGAATTAAATATTTTTAACCCAACAAACGAAACCATAAAATTAACTGCTAATCTTAGCTATAATCAAAAACAAACAGAAAACAAAGAATTTTCAATCCCTCCTAAAGGTAGCACAAGCCTTAACATAAAGATGGATGGATCATCCTCTAATTATGAATTCCATGGAGAAATACTTAAAGGGAAAACAACTATTTTTAATCGGGATGCCGTTTTCAAGACTCCTAAAGCCAGAAGTTGGACTAATTTGGAATCATATTTAAAGTTTAGAGCCCCAATAAGCGATAAACCTGAGGGCGGCATATTAATAGAAAATGATAAACCTCTGAGATATAAAGATAGTAATTTGGCGATCCCAACAGCTGTAGTTTTAAAATTTAAACCAGAAACCCAACTTAAAGGGAAAATGAAGCGGATATTCTTCAAAAGTGACGGCAGTAAAGAGGGGCATTTATATTTATATGAAAATGAAAAATATCTTCTACTAGGTTTTCAATATTTTCCTTGGCAAGAAGGAAGTTCTACCCAACAGATCGTGATGGTTAAAACTCAAGATACACTAAAGGGATGGCAGAATGTAGTTATCAATCTAGAAGCAAAAAAAGCTACACTTTATATGAATGGAATACTCGTCGGCAGCACTGCTTTCGGAACTTCTATTGAGGGACAGAATTTAGGCGATATTCTGATTGGAGTTAAGCACATGGAAAATAACTTTAAGATTGCAAAAGTGGAAACTTATGATCGCATCCTTTCTGGAGATGAAATTGCTAAGATGGGTTTAGGAAAAGCTGGCTTTGGAGGGGAAATAAGCTATTTCCCCTCTTTAAGCGAGTTGGTTGTTGAGGCTGAAGCTAATCCATACCTTTTACCGAAAAATCCCCAAATATCGCTATTGATTACTGATACATCTCGTAAAGTAATAAAAGAAGTTGATTATACCTTAGAAAAAGATTTCGCCCCCTTAAGTTATGGCAATATTATTCTACGTCGAAGAGTAAAATTACCAGAATTGGCTGACGGCGAGTACTATACATATTTGAAACTTAAAGATCCAAATGGCAGTTCCGGCGCTTTTTTGGGTAAAACATTTGTTGTGAAAAAATACGAATGGGCAAATAATAAAATTGGCTTAAGCAAAACAATTGTACCACCGTTCACTCCGCTTGAGGTAGAAGGTAAAGAGGTTAAAGCAATATTAAAAAGATACATTATAGCTGACAACGGTTTCCCAGAAAAAATTATTGCTAAAGGCGAATCTATTCTATCGGATCCAATAAAGGGTATATTAGCAGTTGAAGGAAAAATATATCCATGGAGTAATTCCTCTGTAAATTTTACAGATGAGGACGAAGATACTGTGAAATATATTGCAGAATCAGAGAATGAACTGTTCAAAATGAAAACGTTAGGTGAATTTGACTATGATGGGATGTTAAAATTAACCCTTCAACTTGTTCCTAAAAAAACCAAAAAAAAGATTGACAATTTCTATATTGATATCCCCGTTAAAGAATCTATTGCCAAACTTTTTCATGCTGCAGGGAGCGGTAACCGTTCAAATCCAGCCGGCTATATTCCTGATGGTGAAGGTCTGATCTGGGGATGTCGTTCAATTCCTCATGTATTACCAAATTTCATACCGTATATTTGGGTGGGTGGAGCAGAAAAAGGAATTTGCTATGCCGCTGATTGGGACAAAGACTGGATACATTCAACTAACAGCAAAGAGCATGCCGTGGAGTTACATCGCTCCAATGATGGGAGTATATCAATTAGGTTGAATTTAATAAACCATGCCCCACTCGCAAGGGAACGAGAAATAGTGTTTACCTTGCTTGCGACCCCAGTAAAACCAATGCCGAAAGATTGGCGCGCTTGGAGTGACAATTATGCCAACTTTAAATTCCCAGGTCGTAAATTTATGCAAGCTCTGTATACGGGTATGTATTTTGGAATGCCGTTTGGCTGGAGTGGCCGATATCCGGCTTTTAAGGATTATGACATTATTCAAAAACTTGATGAAACAAGAAAAACAGGGGTAATTGATAAGAACTTTCTAGATGATTACGTTAATCGTTTGGATGCAGCATCAGTTAAAGATGTTCCGGCAAAGGAAAAGGGTAAAGAGCACATGAAAATCATGCTCCAATGTGGTTTCAACCATATGAAGAGCTTATCCGTTCAGAAAAAAGACACTTTAGTATACTATTATACCTGTTGCTATGAACAAGCAAAACTTTTACCTGAGTTTCCTGTTTATAAAAACGAATGGGAGTATCGCACCAAAATGAGTCCAGTGAAATCTTGGCGTGACTATGCTATCTATTATGATGCAAAAATGATAGATGCCGGATTTGACGGCATATATCTTGATAATACTGCTTTTGCGGCAAAATGGTGCTGGCCCACAGGTGATGGTTATATTGATGATGAAAATAACATAAAGCCTTCATTTGGTTTATGGAGGATGCGTAACTACATTAAACGGCTTGCAACAATGTTTGCAGAAAAAAACAAAGATCCATTTATATTTGCACATGTCACTAACTCGTTGTCTTTAACCAGTTTTTCTTTTGCTACAGCTACAATGGATTTAGAGTGGAAATATGGCGATAAAGATTATCAAGATCGTTACAGTGCGGATTATCTTCTTGCCATGGACGCAGGTCGTCAAGGAGGTTTTTTCCCTACGGCGATTGATGGTATTGTTTCTAAGCCGGATGAAAAAGTCTGGATAACCCGGACAATGCTTGCATCTTTATTACCTCATGAGATACAACCTACAATTGGCATTGGCGACGGAAGCGACCTGCAAACAATGCGGAATGTCTATCAAATAATTTGGGATTTTGGGAAAGCGGAGCCTGACAGCAGATTTATCGGATACTGGGAAAAAGACACTCCAATTGTCCCTCAGGGTGGCAATTTAATTGCTAGTGCTTATATACGAGGTAACAAAATATTGTTAGTCATCGGTAATTACGGAAATGAGGCTAAAATTCCAATAAAAATTGACTGCTCTAAACTTGGGTTTAAATCTGTTACCAACGCTATTAATAAAGAAACTGGAAAAAGCCTTGTTTTAAAAAACGCTGATACATTATTATTAAAAATCAATAAGCATGACTTAGCTCTAATTGAAGTCCATCTTGAGTAATCAAAAATTCACAAACAAGTCATGAAAAATATGACGTTGTGACTTTTTGATAATTTCGGGGCGATAAAATTATCATATTGAAATATCAGACCGAAAAAAAAGTCAAAAAATTATAACTCTATATTTTCACGGCTTTCGTAAGTGATCTTTTACTGGACGTAACAAAAGTAGCCGATTTAGTTGTGGTTGTTTTGTTTCATGGCTGACACGTTTTTAATATATCTATGATCTCGTCGTCATTATCGCAAGGCTCATCGCAACGTGATCTCTCATCCGGATAACCTTACGTGGGCTTCTTTGACCATCCTTTACGTTCGTCCCAGATATCAAACCAGTCACAGATCACTTGCTTAGCCCAACTTTCACCCCAATTCGATAATTTGAGCTTAAACTGTGAAATTAGGGTACTACAGCTTTTTTCACTATAGGTCATATATAACCCCGTGCAAATATTTTTTGAGGTCAAGGAATATTATTAGGGCTCTACAAAATAGCTTCTTGAGCTTAGGCTATTGGCTGACTTGAGCTTAAAAAAATCATCAGAAATTTTATATCCCGACTTTCAGTGAAAGTCGGGTTGGCACGCACAGATAATAAGAAGCTAGGACCAGCAAAAACACACTGTCACCTTACTGACCCTTTGAAATAAGATATAGTTTCCATAAATCGCTGGCAAAATCTATCTGCAAAATCAAGCAAGCTATTCTGTTGTCTCGTCAGACTCAGTTTTTTCTGAGGAAGTAGTCGTTGCTGAGTCTTCTTTTATCGCAGGTAGTGAAACAGTTGTTAGCACTTTTGCATCTGGAGTTGGGCCGGTTTTATTGGTGATTTTTGCACTTTTAATTTTTGCTACTTCCAATTGAGTGCTAGGTTTCCGAAGAAATTCAGCTCTAATCACCCTCATGTAAGACATCGTGGATTTCGGAAGATTGCTGTCGCCTCCAATTTTGCCGTATGAAGCAAAATCATCATCAAGTCTTCCCCAGGTTGCGCCACTGGTTCCGCTGGTACCACTATTTTCGCTAATTCTACCAAGTCCATCATCCCAGACATTATTCACGGATTGGGTTACGATCTTTGAAGGAATTACCTGGTGAGCAAAAATCAATACCACGTCCGCTCCAACAGCCTCTGCTTTCAAGCGGATCTCTTCAGAAATATCTTCTACGCTAAACCGGTCATAACGCCCGTAGGCAACGCACTTCCCGATTTCAACATAACTCTCATCGATATAATTGCGGTTATCATAAATCTTCACTGCAGTAGTAGGCTCAAACTCCTGTCCATTATATTTAACGCTAACACAGCCGGTCAGACAAAATACCGATGCCAATCCTAAAAATAAAAGCGAATATTTCATAGCCATCTCCATTGCTTAAGGTTTAAAAGTGTTTAAAAGTAAAAATTACCGCCAAACCAGCCAAATACAAGATAAAATGGGTTAATTGACTATACTAAAAATAAGTTAATCTTTAAAATAAAAATAAATCACAATTAGATAGCAAAATAACTTTGCCTATTGACAAATCGTAAAGTTGTTTTATTTTAATGATGTCTTTGGATTTATGAAGCTCTTTCATGAATTCACGAATTAACCATCACACAAGGAGAGGTTATAATGAAGAAATTATTTATGTTCGCCGCAGTTCTCTGCACATGTTTAATCGCTGTTGGTCAAGAAACTGCCACTAAACCCGGGATCGTCGGCTTAGATGTCGAAGGTAATGTTGTTCGTGAAACAGTATGGCGGAGGTATGGCAAAGGTTTCGAACCAATATTCAAGGACGGCACTGCTACTTTTAATAGTGACGATGCCAAAAAAGTTCAGGGGCTAGCCACCACAATTACATTGAATCAGAGCGAGGCCAAACCGATAATTTTTTCTGCTGAAAGCAAAGCAGAAAATGTCTCGGTTAAAAGTAAAGGCAATTATTCGTTTTATCTCGACATTACTTATACCGACAAAACAAAGATATTCGGGGTATTCACTCCTTTCAAAAGTGGTAGTCATGATTGGGAAAAAGCAGAGATGACTTTTACGCCAGAAAAACCGATCAAATCCATCCGTGCCTTTCTGCTTTTCCGTTACGTAACAGGAATAGCTTCCTTTCGCAATGCATTCGTTGCTGAGGTAAAATAAATAACCCACGGGCTTATTTAAACCTACAATAAAATATTACGCGTCATCTGAGTTTTCTCCGATGACGCGTTTTTTAGTTGTGGCCAATATCATAATTTATCCGTAGCATTCTCAAAACAACATAATTTCAGGATTGCTACTTGTGTGGTTTTCTGGGTAACCGGCGCAAATGAAGATCGTCGCACCCCTGGTATCCAAATAATTTCACCATTTGGAATAGCCAGAATGCGCAATTCGCTTTTTTGTTTGGCACTTAATTTGGCATCGCTAATAATCTTTTTTAGTTTTTTAGACTTTGAGGCACCGAATGGAATCATAGTGTCACCTGGTTCAGTAGTCGCAATTTTTAAAATATCCGGTAGCAACTCTGCATCAAAATTAATACCATTTTCATCTATTACTGGCGCAATTTCGACGCTAAATCCAGCCATCGCTGCACATTCACGCCAGCGCCAAAATATCGGAGAAAAGGGTTTTAAATGACGTTTTCTCAACCAAACTTCACTGCGATCAAAGGAGAGTTCGCAACTCTGGTCAACGTCCAGTAAACGGGGTTCAGTTGAGGCAGAGCCCAGCTCCTCATCGAAGCGTTCCAAAAAACCTCGACTAGGCACAAAATCGGTTTTTGTAAAAGCGACTATCCATGAACGCAAGACACGCACGCGCAACGCCGGATGTAAATCGCGCCAGAACTCTAGTGAAACAGCGGATTTGTCCGTGATGAAAGAAAATTGTTTTGTCGCTGTGCTTTCTAAATAATCAGCATCAATTCCTAAGGCTTCCGCTGCCCGTAACAAACCATTTTCGACTGGTGGAAATTTCTCGCTCCATTGTGGCAGCATAATATTACGTAGATAATTGCGTTGCATAACGTCATCACGATTAGTAGCATCGCAACGCCAGTCGAAGATATTATTTTTGCGTAGAAACACCTCCAATTCAGAGCGACGAAATTTCAACAGTGGCCGCAGAAAAAGGATATTACCAAAATGCAGAACTTCGCGCATTGAACTGAGTCCAGAGACATTTGAACCACGCCCCAAGCGAATCAATAGATTTTCTACCCAATCATCGGCATGATGCCCAAGCGCGACCGTAATAGGAACATCTCCAGCAAGTTCCGTCCACGCTTGGAGGCGCAAACGGCGCGCAGCAGCTTCAAGGTTTTCACCATTTTTCATGCGTTCAGGCACCAACAATGAAATCTCTTGATATTCAATATTTCGACTATGGCAAAAATCCCGACACCAAACCGCATCTTCAATTGAGGCTTGTCCACGGATGCCGTGTTCAAAATGCACCGCTCGAACATTTACGCCGTGCTGAAGTAACAACATCAGAAGCGCAGTGCTATCAGCACCACCACTAAACCCGACATAGATTAGCTCTTGTCCAAATGTAAAATCAAATTTCATAATCTGCTTAAAATACTGTCTGCGCCGCAATTCGTCAACCCAACAAAGAAAAACCTAGAACAATTGGAGAGATTGTGGACTGGGTGGACTGGGTAAAACGTCCACTCTGTCCACAACTTCTACTGACGGCAAAGTCACTGATGATCCTTTTTTCACTTTACAGTTCTCACACTGTAAAGTCGTTTGGTAAAGCCACCCTCGTTTTCAAAATCCCACGCTAATCGTTCCACCTGCCGGTCAAGCAGAGCGCAAGACACCGCCAGCAAAACCAGCGCGGCATTAGCAGAAAACTCAGGATAAGCTTTGGTGAACAATGCGGAGGCGGTAGACATTTTTGCAAGCTGTCCACTTTGCCTTACAACCTCAACCACCCAGAGTGCGACCTCATCGGCAGTTTCACATCGGCTGTCGATCAATTCCTGCCGAAGCGAATTTTCCAGCTCCCATTGAAGCAGCCCTCGTTGCCGTAAAAAATCTTCATAATCTAGTTTCAGCCCTTCGAGACTTGCTCTTGCTACTTGGGTTAATTTTAACGGCTCTTCTGCATTTTGTGTAA
>DLIO01000007.1:0-15744 GCA_002483765.1 Lentisphaeria bacterium UBA7640
GGATCAAGATTCCTGAAGTTACAATAATTTTCATCCCGTAATTTTCGCTTGTCATCCGAAACCATAACGCAGGCAGATGGTTAAATTTCTCATTCATCATTTTTCCATTAGTGTTCAATTAGTGCTGACTTCCCAGTTCTTTTCCCCTGTGTCTCTGTGTCTCTGTGTTAAATTTCCCCTTTCCATTCCCATTCTAACTTCTAACTTCTAACTGCTAAACAATGGCATTATTGGGGGGGCTTTTGGGGGATCACGATTTTTTGGGTAGCGATTTTCCAATGAGTTGCATTACTGCTTGGAGGTCAGCCCAGACTTGGCCTTTGATTGAGCGTTCATTTGAGGAGCCTGTAACCTTCAAAACGTAAGAGGGATGGAAAGTTGGCATGACTGGAATGCCGTTATATTCGCCCCATTGACCGCGCTGGCTGGCAATGCCGGTCAAGTTTAAAATATGTAAAAGCGGGATTCCACCTAGTAAAACAATTACTTTTGGGTTAATCAGTTCGATTTGGCGGTGTAAATAGGGTAAACAACTGTTGGCTTCAGATGGGAAGGGTACCCGATTTCCAGGTGGGCGGCATTTCACAATATTGGCAAGATAGACATCTTTGCGGCGTAGTTGCATTGCAGTAATCATGCGGTTCAAAAGTTGACCAGCAGGACCGACAAACGGATGCCCTTGAGCATCTTCGTCCGCCCCTGGCGCTTCGCCGATAAATAATACTTCAGCATTGGGCTTGCCTTCACCGAAAACGACATTGTTGCGCTTAACGCTAAGTTCACAATTACGGCAATTCAGGGTCATGATCCTCAGTTCGTCCAGAGTAAGTTCGTTGACTGCACACGGGGTAGGGGGTTTGTGTTGGCTAAAGTCAGGAGTTGGAATTGGTGCAAAAACACTTTCCGCCGAAATATCGGTCTGTGCCGGCTGAGTGCGTCTTGGGGTTTGAGGAGGAGATTGAGGCGGAGCCGCAGCTTGGTTTTTAGTTTCAGTTCGATGTGTTGTCTGGTGGCTCTTCGAATTGAAAAATTCTTTAAGAATTTCCGGCTCTACACTCGTACGTGGTGTGCGATTTTGTTGATGTTTAAGGCATTCAACAAGATTGTCGTAAAAGATCGGTTTGTCGTTCATGATTGGAGCGATTTTGCCACGTCGTTAATGATCTCTTCGAGACTACGAACGGGTTCCCAGTTGATTAATTTTTTGATCGCGTTGGTGTTTGGTTTGCGTCGTTGCATATCCTCAAATCCCTCCTCGTAAGCTTCGGAGTATGGAATTAGCGTGATTTCTGACTTGCTGCCAAGTTGTTTGATGATTAGGTTTGCCAGTTCAATAATCGAGATGTTACGGCGACTACCAATATTGAAAATTTTGCCGTACGATTGATCGTTGTTGATTAAGTCGCGTAATGCGCGGACGGTATCTGAAACATGACAAAAACAGCGTGATTGATTGCCGTCGCCATAAACTTGGAGTGGAGTTCCGTTTAGAGCTGCCGCAACAAAACGCGGTATCACCATGCCGTATTGACCGGTTTGGCGCGGCCCGACGGTATTGAAAAATCTAACCACGGTGCCGGGGAGATGGGATGCGCGATGATGGGCCATTAAATAAAATTCATCGAGGAGCTTACTGCATGCGTATGACCATCTGGAATAGGTTGGACAACCAATTAAAAGGTCGTCGGTTTCGTTGAATTCAGGTTCTTTGGATTTGCCGTAGACTTCACTGGTGGAGGCAATGATGGTGCGTTTGTGTTGTTTGGCCGCATAGTCGAGAACACGTTCTGTGCCATGAACATTGGTGATAATGGTGTGAACCGGATCGCGAACGACCAATTCGACCCCGACCGCCGCTGCGAGATGGATAATTGCGTCAACGCCGCTAATAGTTAATTCCAAATCGGGATAATTTAAGATGTCGGCTTCGATGAATTTGAGTCCGGGATGGTTAGCGACAGCTTGTAAATTAGTGATTGAACCGGTGGACAAATTATCGATGACGACAACTTGATGACCATCAGAGAGCATTGATTCAGTGAGATGGCCGCCGATGAAACCGGCACCGCCGGTAATTAGATATTTCATTGAGAACTCCGTTCAGTTTATAGTGTGAGTATCTGGTTTGTTTTTTTTGAATAGTCTTATTAGCGCCATTGCGGGGGCTGAAAAAACATAAAGATTAACCAGTGCGGCGAATGCATATACTTTAAATATTGCGATCAAAAGTAGGACGGTCAGCATAATTAAAAAACGATGGTTATTACGGCGCGCTGAAAATATCCATTTGCCGACATGTAAATAAGAAAATCGGCTGACCATCAAAAGCCCGAGGAGTGCGGCGTAAATGGGCAAGTAGGCTGCTAATTCCATGTTGAAACGTTCATACAGTTCGGCGCTATTGAAAAAGATCAGAACGCTACAGATACCGGCGGCGGCGCCAGGGGATGGTAATCCTGAGAAATCTTCGCTGGTTTTATCATTGAGAATAGCGTGAACATTATAAGTGGCCAAGCGCAACGCGGCACAACTGACATAAATTCCACTCATGGCATAAACGTAAGCATCATAGGCGCCGGTCGCGTCTTTGATTGAGTGTGCCATCACTGCGATAATCGCAGCAGGCGCTACCCCGAAAGTGACCATATCCGCGAGTGAATCCATCTCCATGCCGCGCATGCTAGCGGCATTGAAAACACGAGCGGCAAGGCCGTCGAGCGCATCAAAAATCATTGCTCCGAGAATAATCCAAGCACTAATAAATAACGCTTGGGCGCTGTAATCGGAGGCACGAAAGGCGCGGATTGTGTATAAGATGGCAGCAAAACCGCAGAGAGAGTTACAAAGCGTCAATGAGTTGGGGACAGCTTTGAACCAGCGGTTTTCAGTGATGAATTTTTGTACCTTTGTTTTTTGCATTGGAGTCCTTTCGCGAATATTCTGAAATTATGATTCAACTCGACAAAAAATCGTGGTGCCAGCGGTAACGGCTTCACCAATATTCACGCAAATCTTCAGATTGGCATCCTCAGGGAAATAAATCTCAGTTCGAGAGCCGAATTTAATCATTCCGTAAATTTCACCTTTGGCAAGTTGACGACCTGGCTCTACGGGACAAACAATCCGTCTTGCAATTGCTCCAGAGATTTGTCTCACTGCTAACTTGAAGGTTTGTTCATTAACAGTGCCAGTACCAACTATGGTCATAGCTTCATTGCGCTTAGCACATTCTTCGGAACGAGCGTCAAGATATTCCCCTTCGCGATAATGCTTGGAGGTTACATTTAAAGCGCACGGTGCGCGATTGAGATGGACGTTGAGCACTGAAAGGAAGATACCGATACGAACCACCTTTTGGCCGGCAAAAGCTTCAATATCGCATTCATCCAATACTTCAATATCCTTGACTACTCCATCTGCTGGCGAAACCAAAACGTCGGGGTCAGCGGGAATTGTGCGGTGCGGATTGCGGAAAAATGCCGCCAGTGCGATCCAAAATATTACCGCAATCGTTCCTAATGTCCAGCTCAACCACAGTACTTGCGGCCATCGGGAAATGAACATTGCGATTGCGACTACTGCCAGCGCGATCAGTGCGCTTCCGAACCATTCTTTAAATCCGTATCTAGTTAATGTCATTGGTCTAACTCCTGTTTTTTTAAATCTTTTTTATCTTTAAGCTTTTGGGCTTTACGCAGTTTTCGTATCTGAGCTTTTTTTCGGTGCTCTATCACCAGCCATTTTACCAAGAAATAAGTTATCGGCGTGCCGATAGCAGCAAAAAAGAATCCCCCGACAAAAAATGTCGCAATCAGTTCGCCGCCAAGCGAGAAAAGCGAATGAAAGGTGGGCTCTTTGAATAGCGTACCTAGCTCATTTTTTATTTTAACAATACTGAGCGGACTACCCAGAATGTAACCCCCGACCCAGCACTGTATCGGATAAACAATTATAATGGTGAAATGATTGGTAATGAACGTACCGACCGTAGCCCCGATTTTGGAACCTTTAATAGCGAAAGCTAACGGAATTGCAATCAGCATTTGAAAACCAATCGGAACCACCATTCCCACAAATATACCGAGTGCCCATCCTTTGGCAATGTATTCAGGACTGCCTTTTTCTTTGACAAGTTTTACGTAATAATAAAGCAAAGTAGCTTTGTTTAACTTTATTTTACGCATTATGATCCTTTTCTTTGTTATTCTATATAATTAATACGAATAATAATTTTATTAGGTGAAATCACCTTAACTCATTATTTAATAATTAATTCGCTTTCCAAATTCGGTGAATTTTCTAGTGTGTCGGATACTGGACAGGTTCTATTCACAAATCCTATAAACTCTTCCAACTGTTCTCTTGGAGTATCCGATTCAATATATATTTTAGTTTTTATGTTCGTAAAGCCCATTTTTGCCGCTTTGTTTTTTCCCAGAAATCCATCAGTGTCTAAATCCCCTTCAACTTCTACCTTTAAATCTTTTATATCAATCCCATGTTTCCTTGCGAAGGATTTTATAACTATACATTTGCAAGCTCCGAGTGCAGCTAATAAAGCTTCAACTGGATTCGCTCCTGTATCCGTTCCACCTAGTTTTTTGGGTTCATCTATGATAAATTTATGACCCCTGCTGTCACATTCTACTTGCGTGCCTTTCTTGGATTGAGCAACGCTTTTAAAAACTTCTATAGCCATATAAAATCTCTTTTGGAAATATTGTTATTACATTTATTGATACATGATAAGGAAAAACAAATCATAGCTTAAAAATAGCTTGTCGACAGCTTTTTACAAGATGAAACTGATGAGAAAACCACAGTCAATAATCCTCTGAAATTGACGCACTAAGCTGGTAATAGGCTGAAATGAACACTTTTTTACGCGTTCATAGGATATATGGCAGTAAAGATTGTTCCATTTTCAGCTGAAGTCTCAAATTTAATTTCGCCATTGAGATAACGTTCAGTCAGTAATTTCATGCCGTAAGTACCGCCACCGCGTCCTTTGCCTTTGGTAGAGTAGAACGGTTCGAAAATCCGCTTAGCAATTTCCGGGGCGATCACGCCAGGATTTTGAATTGAAAATTTAATTTTATCTTCGACCGTAGAGGTCGTGACTGATACTGTTGCTCCAGACGGAGTGGCTTCTAACGCGTTTTTCAACATATTGTGAAGCACACGGCGTAGTAGTCTCCGATCTGTGAATAACCTCAATGGCTCGGTCGGGTCGTTAATAATTAATTTTTTGTTTTCGGCAAAATCGGCTTGTCCGAGGTAGCTTGCCAGTTCCTGAACTAGTTCGTTAGCGTCAAAAGATATACGCTCTGGAATAATTTCTTTTTGTTGTGCCAAGCGCAAATCACGCTGGGAGTCGATATCGTCAAGAAGCCCCTGCGCAAGATTAACTAGTCGCGGTATCATGTTTTTCGCATTTTCCGGCGTATTTGCAGTTATAGAGAGTAGGCTGTATAGGGCCGACGCGGTATTGATCAAGTCGTTAAAAAAAATTCTTTCTAGGGAGTCGCGGTGTTTTTCATCGGCGATGTCGCGCATCAGCATGATAATTAATTCGGAGCCTTGGAAGTTATAATTTTTTAATTGGATTCGAAAATGAAGCCAGCGTCCATCGTGAGCGATCAACGAACACTCTTCGGAGTATGGTGTCGCATCTTGAAGGTTGCGTAGAGATGTTGCTATTTTAATGTTGTGTTCGGCAATGGTCCCGCTCATAAATTGACAATTAATTGCTTTTAGCGGACTTTGTCCAACTATGGCTCGAGCGTCTGGGACATTGATCAGTTGTAGTAATGCATGATTTGCCGTTACCACTTTTAGGTCTGGGTTCAGTACCATTATCGGGTCATTGATTAATTCCAACCATTGACTAAAAGTTGGATCGCCACTCAATGATTCCATTAAGGACTGAATCGTTTCGTTCATACTGATGCTCCTGATGTTAAGTTTAGAGATTATAATAGCTCGTATTGAGCTTGGCGCAACTGGCAATTGAGTTTTTTCATGCTAAAGTTAGTTTTACTTTATGACAATGCCACAGGGGTTTTATTTTATGTACTTCAATGACTTTTTAATGAAAAATCGTGCTCGTTACGATGTTTTATTGTGTGATATTGACGGCACTTTGGCGCATGGTTCGCGTGCCGCAACAGGTGCGGTTGAACTGCTTGACTTCTGTCACAAAAACGATTTACCAGTATTCCTTTTGACCAACGACAGTAATCATTCGTTGGAAGAAAAATCTGCGATTATTGAACAGGCAGGTTTGATTGTTACGACCGAAGAAATTATTTCCGCCGGTTCAATGCTGAAATACTTTGTTGAGGAAAACCATATTGCGGGACAAAAGTTTTTTGTTCTTGGCGATTTAGGCAAGCCGTGTTTCGCTGAACATGCAGGCTTGGAGGTTTGTCGTAATCCGGATCAGATTGAAGATTGTGCTGGTATCATTATCGGGGAAGGGAAATATAACTGGCAAGGATTTTTGCACGTGGCATTTAATTTCTTTATCCGCCACCCCGACCGTTGGCTGTTGTCGCCGAATCCAGATTCTTATTGGCCGTCACACGTACGCGGCGAATTTGGTATTGGCGCAGGTGGCAAGGCACGGTTTTTACGGATGCTGTTGCATGAATACGGCCTTGAAGTTGAGCCACATTTTCTGGGAAAACCGTATCCTGGTATTTATCGTTGCGCGCTTGAAGAAACGCAACGCCGTTGGAACTTGAAAGAACCGCTGAGTCCAGCGCGTGCGCTGATGCTCGGTGACTCCTTGACCAGTGATATCGCCGGAGCAAAAGCGATTGGAATTACGTCAGCGTTACTGATGACTGGAATCACTACTCCGGAAAAACTGGCGACAGCTCCTGAAACGTTGCAACCCGACCTGACTTTCGAAGGTTTGGCGCAAGTGTGAAGTTGTTTTTGAAAATATTGCGGGAGATTGGATATAATGAGTGAAGTTATTGTTGTTGTAATGGCACTACTGTTGCTGATTGGAATTATTAATTTAGTTCTACTTTTACGAAAAAAACCCAGCGACAATAGTGCAACTCTGGTTGAATTGAAGTTCCAGTTGGAGGCGATGCAAAATGGTTTAATAAAGTTAGAGCAAAGCATTAGAATGGAGTTGGCTGGCAACCGCGAAGAGCTCGGGCGTAATTTTAAAGAAAACCGCACCGAACTGGGCGCCTCTTCTCAATTACTGTCAGAAAACATGGCGAAAAAACTTGACGGCTTCGCTAACCAATTACAGAGTTTGGTTAGTTCAAATGGCGAAAAATTCACAATTCTGAACAATACTGTAGTCGAACAACTAAATAGTTTTAAGGCTAAAATGGAACAAACTCAGCAGTTAAGCCGTGAAGAACTGGTAAAGATGCAGACTGTGCTCAATACCATTACTGATACGCGACTTAATGCGATTCGTGATACAATTGATCTCAAGCTGAAAAGCATGCAGGAAGAAAATGGTCTGCGCTTGGAAGAGATGCGCAAAACGGTTGATGAAAAGTTACAGGAATCGGTGGAAAAACGCTTTACCGAGTCTTTCAAAAATATCAGTGAACGCCTTGATCAGGTTCACAAAGGGCTCGGCGAAATGCAAACACTCGCCACCGGCGTTGGCGATCTTAAAAAAGTTTTGACTAACGTTAAAACGCGTGGTGTTTTGGGCGAAATACAGTTGGCGGCAATCTTGGAACAATGTTTAGCTCCCGATCAATATGTGGTTAATGCGGCAGTTAAAGAGGGTAGTGGCGAACGCGTTGAGTTTGCCATAAAAATGCCCGGACGTGGCGGTATTGATGACCCCGCAGTGTTGTTGCCGATTGATTCTAAGTTCCCAGTTGAGGATTACCGTCGTTTGGTAGAAGTTTATGATAACGGCACGCCGGAAGAGATCAAAGTGGTTTTACGCGCATTTGAAAGCACTGTGAAAAAATCTGCCAATGATATTCACAACAAATATATCAATCCTCCAATAACTACCGACTTCGCGTTGATGTTCGTACCCACGGAAGGACTTTACGCTGAAATTCTGCGTTGTCCGGGACTGTTCGAACACCTACAGCATAAACTCAAGATCGCTATAGTCGGGCCGTCCAATCTTCTAGCGTTTTTAAACAGCTTACAGATGGGGTTCCGGACTTTGGCCATTGAAAAGCGTTCCGGCGAAGTGTGGTCATTACTGAGCGCTGTAAAGACAGAATTTGGTCGTTTTGGCGATATCCTTGATAAAACGCGCAACAAACTTGAATCAGCGGTTAAGGATATAGACAGTGCCGGTGTGCGCTCCCGTTCGATTGAACGGAAGCTGCGCGATATTCAAGAGTTACCGGCTTCTGAGGCAACAGCTTTGCTCGAGGAGCAAAAGCTTATTTAGGAGTTTAAGCTAACTTTTTTGCGCCGGAATATACTGCATTCGGGGTTAAAACCGTGGCCGCGTGAAAAAGGGAAATCTAACCACAAAGAACTCAAAGAAGGCACAAAGGATGAATTGGGGCGCTGGGAATGGGAGTCTAACTACGAAAAACACGAAAGTCACGAAAAAGGAAAGGAGAAAAAAGGAAGAGTGTTCTTAACCACGGAAGGCACTGAAACCACGGAAAAAAGTCTCACGCGAAGACGCGAAGGTAGCATAGGCATTCCTGCCTGTGTTTCTCACAAACAACATTATCTCAAAATCCTACATTTTCGCCGAATTATGGAGCGCGGACCTAAACCATGTCGAATGGCTGTGGCGTTCGCTCCCGAATTTCGCAAACAACAAATCTTCGCTTTCATTCCATTGTCTGTCATCTGTTCGGAGCCATACATATTTCCTCGTCTCTTTTTCTTTGTATATCAGGAAGTCATTACTTGCTTGTTTAACTTTGCGCGCGCATTATGCGCGCGCAAAGTTGATTGGAGAGTTACAACGATAAAACCAGCAAAGTTATTAGTTTTTTTTGGGAAAAATAGTAACGGAAACATTCAAAAGCAAATAACACTAGTTTTCAAAAAGATAACAATCACAAAAACATGGATGGCTCCGCCTTTCGACCGGCTGACTCAAATAGCTTGGAATGGCTCTGTTGTTTCGATTGTGGACAGACCACGCTATAACCGCTATAACTTACAGCCCCCGCTATAAAAAGAACCCTATAAACGCTGTAATTTTAGAAAACTTTAGTTTTAAAAGTTACTGAATAAGACGAAACACAAATAACTTTCCGTCATCTATCAACTTTTCGAAATATTCTGGATGGGCTTTTGTCCAGCGAAGCTCCTGATCTTTATTTGTTATAAAATCGTGATGACTATCCAAGCCTATGACGAGATAATCTATATTTTGTTTCTTAAGGCGTTTGTACCACTCAGTAAAAGGAACAGGGTTATCTCTGATTTCCGCATATGAGTCAAACATATGCGGATGAGTCGAATTCTTTTTATTAATCGGAACATATATTACTTTATTACCTGGCATATCGGCCATAAGCATAAAATTTAACCATGTCCCGATTACGGCTATTTTAATTGGTTTGTCCTTGCTGATATAATCATTCCATATAATTTCTGCACACTTACCTCCGGAATGACCAGCAAAAATATAATTAAACATATTCCTTGAACTGATTCGTATTTGGAACAAATATGGTAGGGCTATTATAAAGAGAACAATTAAAACGACACAGCAATAACGGAATATTTTATCTGACCAAAAGGTAAGAAATAATGTTAAAATTGCTATAAATATCCACATTTTAATAATCTTTGAGTGGTGAACGGTATATGACAAAAGAATACACAATCCAATTACTGCTGCAATGTAGATCACATAGGTGAAAGATTTTCGATTAGGGATTATCACATTTGATAATGGAATAAATAAAAGAGCCGAAAGCATCAGGAGCGGAGCTATTTGTCGGGCTTGTGCCATTGCCGGATAATAGTAAAGCTGTATTACTAAAAGCATTATGACAGTTAGGGCAAGAAACAGGAATACCATTTGTTTTTTGAGGAATTTACGATGTAAGCTAAACAAGGCAATAACTGCGAAGGGTGAAATTACATAAAAAATACCTGTTGTTATGTTCATGTCCCAGACATTAGAATTGACAAACATGCTCCAGGTATTTTGGCTGAAACCTGCTGCCTGGCGACTAAAGTCAAGCCCTGCTGAAAATATTGGAATACCTGCAATATTTATTTTTACCGGATAGAACGGATTGCTTGTTCTGATAAAATTTGCAATGTAACACGGGGCCGCTGCGATAAATGCCGAACCGGCAAGGAATAAGGAATATTTCCATAGTTTTTTTCTGAAACAAATGAATACCAGCAAGAACATAAAGGTCAATATAGGGGTTAATAATAGTCCAGAGTATTTTATCGCTGCAGAACACCCCAGCATTGCTCCGGCCATGATTGCAAATTTTATGTTGTTGCGTAATGCTCCTATAATCATTATAGCAAAAGCGGCAAGCAGGAACGAGCCGTTAAGAGTATCCGTATAGCCTAACATGGAAATTTCTGATATAATACTGGAAGATATCATGAGACTGACCGCAATAAGCCCGTCAAGCCTCCTGAAGCCGAAAGCTTTTGCTACTGTTAAAATAGCGCAACATGCCATGATGCAGGAAAACAATTGCAGAAAGATCGCGAATGATGTGTCTCCAAACGGGAGCATAAGCCAACCATATAACAACTCTCCGTAAATGGGGAAATATTCATGAGGTAGTCCGGCAAGTGAAATTGGAAAAATTCGCCCTTCTGTAAGCCACATTGTCGGATAGTAGAAATGGTATAAATAAGTATCCGTGCCACTATGCATCATTGATACCCAGTAAAAACGAATAAGAAAAGTTGCAACAATCAAAGCTGTAAACAGTCGTTCTGTAGAAGTGAAAGGTTTTGACTTTACTGGATTTTTGTGATTTCTAAAAAAACAGAGAGAAGCGCCGATAACCGAATTCATTATTCCGCATGTTAAATAATTGAGATGCCCTAAAGTTCCCGGAATACCGAAAGAGACTATTGCTTCAATAAAAAAGATTGAAAATGTGAGCAAAAAAAGTTCTGAATAACCTCCCCTATTTAAATATCGCGCAAAATAATACGCTCCTACTGCGGGTAGAAGATTCATTAATAAAAAAGCAAAAATTAATGAAATATAATATAATGTCATTTATAAATCCTCCAATGGATGTTGTGCAAATTACAAATATGATTGCGTGGTCTGCTAATCTCATTTTCCTGCTTATTTAAATAAAATGAGGCGTAATATATTGAAATAAGATATTTAATCTCTCCAGCCTCTTTTTTCCGCGACATAGTATTTTCTTGGTGATATTCTTGATAAAACGCGTATCAAACTTGAAGAGGAGCAAAAGCTTATTTAAAACTTAAGCTAACTTTTTTGCTCCAGAATATACTGCATTCGGGGTTAAAACCGTGGCCGCGTGACCTGGATGTTTTTCTGGATTCCAGCACTTCATGAAATCAAACATAGAACCGTCGCGATGATATTCGAGCGTTCCTTTGACCTGATACGCTTTGTTGTCTTCAGTGATAAATAACACGGTTCCAACTGAGCCGTTGAGAATGTTCGCTTTGGTTTTGTCAAAATAGTTATCGGCAATAACGATTTTGCCATCCTCATACATATCGGCGCAAGTGGCATAAATACTGTTTGGTACGCCAGCCGAATCGACAGTGGTTAAGACAACAATTTTGTTACGCTTTTTCCAAGCGGCGATCACTTCATCTGGTAGTAATTTCATTACAAATTCCTTGGTTTAATTATGGTTGCTAAATATTTTAAAACTTAATGGGTATATTCAATAATTTCAATATCTGGTCCGACGGTTTCGATTATGGCATCACGCATGTTGACATAATGAGGACATGGAAAACCGATCGGATTGCCTTTTGAAATACATGACGCAAATGCGATAGCTTCGGCGCCACGTTTAACCATCATTTCGGCTCTGGAAACTGCTCTTTTTCCTGGACATCCACCGCAACTGATAAAACCGACGATCTCGACTGGACCGGTTTTTTCAAATGCTAATTTCCCCTGCGCTGCAACTTTGAAGTCAGTTGTTCCTGGGCACATATCCTCGGTCTGCTGACAACGAATTATCCCTACTTTTTTCATCTTGCAATTCCTCCTGTAAGAAAATAAACTTTGATTATAGTTTACACTCTTTCAGAAAAACTGCAATATGTTTGGCGAATTGGCAGCCGATTTTTTTGATAGTATGTGTTGTAACTGTTAACTTGTAATTTGCGCGCGCATAATGCGCGCGCGAATTAGAGACTATGAGTTGCGTTAACTAAACAACAGACGATAATCGTCAATAGTTAGTTTGTCGCCGAAAGCTTGCGGTTCCTCAATCAGCTGATCAAAAACAATTTGCTTGCGTGCTTGCATCTCTAGGATTTTTTCTTCAATCGAATCTTTGACCACCAATTTTATCGATTCGACTGAACGGGTTTGGCCGATGCGGTGAGTTCGGTCGGTTGCTTGCGCTTCAACCGCAGGATTCCACCATGGATCGTAAATTATCACAGTGTCGGCGGAGGTTAAATTAAGACCAGTTCCGCCAGCTTTAAGGCTGAGCAGAAACAGTGGAATTTCTGGCGAATTATTGAAGTTGTCAACGCATTCCTGGCGGTTTCTAGTTGAGCCGTCGAGGTATTCGTAACTAATTTTTTCTTCATCAAGCCAGCGGCGGATTATCGCGAGCAGTGAGGTGAATTGACTGAATAACAACATCTTGTGACCGCTATCGATATTTTGTAGCACCAACTCCTTCAACAACTCCAATTTAGCGGATGGTTGTACTACCCCGTCAGGCAATAATTCTGGAGCGCAACAAATTTGGCGAAGGCGCAATAAAATCGTTAAAATTTCCATTGAGCCGCGTTTGTCGCCAGGAAGAATATTTTTGATCTTTTCGCGCCCGCTTTGGTAATATTGTTCGTAAAGTTCGCGTTGAGCGCTTTCCATTTCGCAAAACAACGTGCGTTCATGTTTTGGTGGTAGTTCAGCGCAAACCAAAGCTTTGGTGCGGCGTTTTATAAACGGCGCGATGCGCGCAGTTAAGTCGTTTCTTAATTCTTTGTCGGTACTGATGTTGGCGTAATATTTACGGAATGCATTAAACGGGCCAAGTAATTTTGGATTGAGAAAATCGAAAATACTCCAAAGGTCTTCGATTGAGTTTTCGAGCGGCGTACCGGTCAGCACTAAACGATGTTCAGCTCGAATCTCTTTACAACTTTTGGCGTTTATGGTGGCATGGTTTTTGATATGCTGAGCTTCATCCAAGATCAGATAGCTGAATTGTATTTTTTTTATCGTCGGCGCATCACGGCGCGCGACAGCGTATGAAATAATCATCAAATCATAATTTTCGCTGTTATCCCAATAGCGCTGCCGGTCAACTTCGGTTAGACTGATGGTTCGGAATGACGGAATGAATTTGAGTGCTTCGCGACGCCAATTTTCGACTAAACTAGCGGGGCAAACCACTAACGCCGGAGCTTTCATGGCGTCTTTACGCGAGACCAGTAATGCCAGCGCCTGAATGGTTTTCCCGAGTCCCATTTCGTCAGCAAGAATGACGTTGAATCCGTGGTCTGTTAGCATGCGCATCCAGCGAATGCCGTCAGCCTGATAATCGCGCAAAGTGCCTTTGAAGAGTTCTGGGTCGGTAAATACTGCATCATTAGAATCAAAATTTCCTGATAATATCTTACTGGTTTTGTCTAAATAAAATTCGGGCGGCGTCGCGCCGGGAATATCGCGCCCGATCTGTGACCAATAATGCACTGCGCAGTATGGAACATCGACGCGGAAATCGTGGTCTGAGACGTTTCTGACCACACTCGTTGCGGCTTTGAAAAACTTAAACATCTGATGATTTAAGTGAACGATTTTATTTGGAGCAGGGTAGAGATAACGACAGTGATTTTTGACTGCTTTGGCAATGCTGTGCCAATGGATTTTAACCCCGCCCGCGGTGATTGCGTATTCGAGCGGATAAACCTCCGGCTGCGGCGGTAAGCAACGGCAATTAATCGCCACGCTGGGAACCCCTGAGCCGCCGTGACAAACTGCCGCCAGCGTTCCACCCAACAATAGATCGCGTTTTTCACGTTGCCATATCGGAATCACAATATCTAGGAAAATACCGGCAGCCTCAGTGTCTTCAAGATAAAAACCGCCGCTACGTCGTTCAAAACCGAAACGGATCAACTCCTGAACTACCGATTTTTCCATTCGGTGGTCACGACGCCAAAAATGTCCGTCTGAAGCAGCTAAACGCCCTTCATCTTCTTCGAAAATTCTGCCATTGTAAGCAAATTTCAATTCCAGTCGAAAACTACGATCAGCCTCAAAACCGCCATTTAAACAGATGGTACATGGTTTGTGATCCGGCATGGTCGCTTGGTCGCGAATTAATTTAACTGGCATTTGTGAGGCTGCTTGAATTGCCGCGGCGCTGTCGTGAACATCAAAAATCTGTGCGCCAGCTCCGAAAAAATTCCGCAACCAACCTACGTCCATCGTCGCCGGTATCCACCAATATTCGCCTTTGATTCCAACCCAAACTCCGGAACGACCAGTGATCACTTTGGTGGCCTGAAGTGGGAGCAGCGCTTCATCAAGAACTATTGACGGGATCAGATGAATTTTTTTGCTCAAACGCTTCAGCAACACTGCCGCCGAAGCCGTTTCGCCATGAATAATGATTTTCTTGCCGTCATTGGTAAAACGTTCATAGTTAATTAAGCAGTGAAAAAACTCCGAAGTTTGTTCGGAATTTAAGAGTAGACGAGAACTTTCAGGTTCAGCATTGACTGCGAGAAAGCGGATAATTTGGCGATCTTGGAGTGAAAAATGGGTTAATTTCAGTGAGACCGAAAGACTTTTGCTGAAATAGAGTTGGCGTAGATTGTTGACATTGCCGATATATTCTTTCTTGGAATATTTCAGTTTGACTGATAAAATGGCATTTTCCCATTTGCTTGGAACATGCGGAAAAGCGGAATTGACGCTGATATGGACTTCTGCTTGCGGTATTTCGGCAGCACGCTCTGCAAGCTCCGCAAAACTCTCAAATTTTAATGCTCCAAAACTTCCTGGGTCGTCGATCTCCTCAACAGCGCTATTCGCGTGATCAGACGAGCGTCCGAAATACATAATTAGTGCGACTGCATGAGCACACAAACCTTTAATCGAGTCGTTACAACCGCATTTTTTGCGCGCGGGCTCTCCAGGCAATACTTGAGTATAGCCATAAGTTCCATTATCTGAAAAAGTTCCGCACATGGCGCCGTTTTCGTCGCGCCAAGCACAGACCAATTTATCTGCCTTTAAAAGCTGTTTCGCCGATTTTACCGTTGCTTCACTTGAGGCCACGGTCAACCGTTCTTCAAAGCTCTGTTTTATCACTTAATCTTTCTCCATATCAAAAATTAAACCTGTAACATAGCACAGGTTGGGACTGATATAAAGCCCGTACTAGAAACTGTCATCAAAAAATCAACACTTTTTTCCGTGAAACACGGAGAGCTGGGAGTTGGGATATCTAACCACGAAAAACACGAAAGGCACGAAAAAAAGAGGGAAGAAGATTTTTTGTCCACGGATGACACGAATGGTCACGAAATGCGGACGAGACGTCCGCGCTCCATAAAGCAGTTCAGCTCTTTCTTAACCCTTAACCCTTA
>DLIO01000007.1:16083-26768 GCA_002483765.1 Lentisphaeria bacterium UBA7640
TTAATTAGTGAAATTCGTGGACAGAAAACTTCCTTTTCCCGCTCCCATCTGTGGTGATCTGTGTTTATCTGTGGTTAAATTTCCATTCCCAACTTAAAACTTATTTTCGGTTGCTAATCCTGCGAAAAGCAGTATTTTAAAAGGATACTTTACAGATATAATTAATTTAAAAACCAAAGACCATATGCAAGAATCCACATTTGTTTCGAAGAAAATGATTTGGGGGCTGATCATCGTATTTCTGTTGATCTATATAGCTCCGCTCGGTGTTCGCCCAATGTTAACGCCTGATGAATTCCGTTATGGAGAAATTCCACGCGAGATGATCGCATCCGGCGATTGGATTGTACCGCGGTTAAATGGCTTCAGATATTTTGAAAAACCTGTGTTGGGTTATTGGCTTAACGCTGTTTCGTTATTGGTTTTTGGCGAAAATGCCTTTGCGGTGCGTTTTCCTGCTGCACTTTGTACGGGTTTAACGGCATGGCTGATCTGGTTTATGGTGGTACGAATCCGCGCCGATGAAAAACTTGCATTATTATCCGCAGCGGTTTTTCTTACTTCTGGACTGGTATTTGGGGTTGGCACCTTTGCGGTTCTAGACGCGCAGGTGACGCTGTTCATTACTGCGTCTCTGGTCTTCTTTTTGTTCGCATCCGCAATTCCACGTTTTAATTTGTCAAAACTGGGTTGGCTGGCACTTTTTGGAATAAGTTGCGGGTTAGCTTTTTTGACTAAAGGTTTTGTGTCGTTTGTGGTTCCAGGACTGGCGATTCTCGCTTACTTAGTATGGCAAAAACGTTGGAAAGATATTTTTATCTTGCCATGGATTCCGCTCATTGTCGCGATTTTGGTGATTCTGCCGTGGGCTTTGGCGATTCATTTTCGCGAACCGGACTACTGGCGTTATTTTATTTGGGTTGAACATTGGGAACGTTTTTTTGGAAAAAATGACTCGCAACATCCGGAACCCGTGTGGTTTTATATTCCGATGTTATTGGTTGGTATGTTACCGTGGATGATAATGTTGCCAGCGGCTTTTTACTTTTGTCGCAAAAGATTGCGCGATATATTTCAGCATCGATTACTGTTGTTTTCGTTTTGTATTATTGTTTTTCCATTCATTTTTTTCTCACTGTGCAGTGGGAAGATCGGAACTTATTTGCTACCCTGTTTTCCTGGAATCTCTATTCTTGCGGCATGGTTACTGCTGGAGATGTTCAAATCGCCATCGGCAGAACGTTACTACTGCATCCAGAATCGAATTTTGGCAGTACTGTTAATTGTGGCTGCGCTGGGGTTTGTCAGCATTCAATTGTTGGCGGACGCGGGTTATTTTCGTGGAATTTATGGGGATTCGGAAACCTTTGTCTGGATTAAAGCTGTTGGCGCTGGCTTGCTTTCAGTGATATTCTTGATTGCGGGTGCAAATGCCAAAACCGTTCAAATGCGACTAGCTTGGATGGTGTTATTTGCCGCCCCGCCGTTGGCCATGTCCCTAACGGCCGCTCCTGGACGATTCTTCGAAGGAAAAGCGCAAGGCGTGATTCTGGAAAAATATGTCGCTGAAATTCCCGCTGACGCGGTAGTTGTTGCGCATCCGAATATGATTCACGCTGCCTGTTGGGTATTTAAACGCGACGATGTTATACTTTACGCTTCGTCCAGAGAGATGGAGTATGGGCTGGATTATCTAGACTCAAAACATCGTCTTGTCAATAATGAACAACTGAGAAAGATGATAGCAAGCACCCCAAAAGGCAAATTAGTAGTTATGCTCCGCGGCGATTTTCGCGAAAATATACCGGCGGCTCCTTTTGAAGTTTATGAACACGAATTGATGGTTGCAAAGTACTGATTATGGCTAATAAAACCCGTTTTTTTATAAAGTTTTTGCGTAGTCCCAATACGGTCGGTTCGGTTTGTCCGAGCTCCAATAAATTATGTCAAGCGATGATCTCCGGGATCAATATCGACAAGCTAGATTCGGTCGTGGAATTAGGGGCTGGCACTGGCGTTATCACTAATTGTATCGCTCACTCCACAATGCAGAGTGCGACGGTAATTACCATTGAACTAGATCGTCACTTGGCGGAGGATATTCGCCGTGAAATTCCCGAAATCCATGTCGTAAACGACAGTGCGGTCAATCTCAAAGAAATTTTAGAAAATCACAACATTTCGTCGGTTGGAGCAATCGTTTCCGGCTTGCCGTGGTCAATTTTTCCTGAAAAATTACAAACCGATATTTTGGACGCGGTTGTTGAAAATCTTGCGCCAGATGGATTTTTTACTACTTTTGCTTACCTTCAAGGTATCTATTTACCAGCGGGACGGCGTTTCAAAAGACAACTTAAAAAACGTTTTGCCTCAGTGGAGATATCTCCGATTATTTGGCGTAATTTCCCGCCGGCATTCGTTTACCGCTGTAGCAGAGCAAGGTGAAAGTCCATTAGTGCTAAGTTAGTTCGCCGTTCAATGCCCATATCATGGATGATTAAACTTTTTATATTCTGTAAATACCATCTCTAATTCACGCGCGCATAATGCGCGCGCGAATTAGAGCACTAAGTTAGGACGGTATTATGGTACGAATAAGAAACGTTCGCGTTCCATATAAGTTTGCTTTTTATCGCAAATCCAGCTAAATTGTTAATGATTGAATGATGAATAAATATTAAATTAAAATTACAAAAACTGGGGGAGATATCAATGGATTGCAAAGATTGTAGTAAAAAAGATTGCCCATCGCATGATGCAAATGAAGAAGAACAGAAAATGGCGCAGCGGATGTGTACAATCAAACATCGGATTGCAGTGATGTCCGGCAAAGGTGGGGTCGGCAAGAGTACTATCGCGGTCAATTTGGCCGTCGCGTTGTCTCAGCAGGGTTTTAAAGTCGGATTGCTGGATGCTGATCTTCATGGGCCTAGTGTTCCCACGATGCTTCACCTGCAGGATGCACGCATTACCATGGGAGACAACGGCATTGAGCCGATAATGATTGGCGATAATTTAAAAGTTATTTCGATTGCTTTTTTCCTCGAAACATCTGACCAAGCGGTGGTTTGGCGTGGGCCAATGAAGCTGGGCGCGATTAAGCAGATGTTGCAAGATGTTGAATGGGGCGAGCTTGATTATTTGATTATCGATTGTCCTCCGGGCACCGGTGATGAACCACTCGCAGTGGTGCAGTTGATTTCGAAGTTGGACGGCGCGATCATTGTTACCACTCCGCAAGATGTGGTCTCTTCGGACGTGCGGCGCTCGATTAAATTTTGTGAAATGTTACATTTACCGATACTTGGCGTCATTGAAAATATGAACGGATTCCAATGTCCAGATTGCGGTAGTACACATTATATCTTCAAGCGCGGTGGTGGGCGTGTGTTGGCGGAATCGTTAAATCTACCATTTTTGGGATCTTTGCCGCTGGTTCAAGCGATGGCTGAGTCCGGCGATTATGGCGTGCCATACGCCACCAAATTTAGAGATTCTCCAGCTGGCGAGATTTTTGCTAAAATTGCCCTTGAAATAGTCAACGTCACTTCAGAAAGTGTTGACCAATCAACAACATGCAGTTGACAGTCATCAGGAAAAACGCCGATTTTTAAAAGAGATCCTAAATTGAAGATGAAATTTTATAATTCCTATCGCGATATCATGAATAAACTGCAACTGCCGACAGATTCTGCAGCAGAGGCTGTTGACGCGGTTTATCCCTGTTCTGCCAATGATTATTATCTAAAATTGATTGATGTCGATAATTTGGCGAATGATCCCATTGCTAAACAGGTACTACCAGATCTGCGCGAACTTGACGATGGCGAATCCAGTTTTGATCCATTGTCCGAGGTGGAACAATCACCGGTTCCGGGCTTGATTCATCGATTTGTAGATCGCGCGGTATTGTTAGCGACGGGGCGTTGCGCTGTGCGTTGTCGGTTCTGTTTTCGTAAACGTACTTGGACTGATGGTTTGGAAGAACTCCCTGATCTAGATGATGTCGGATTGGCGAAAATATCGGCTTATCTTAGAGTTCATCCTGAAATCCGTGAAGTTTTAATTTCGGGCGGAGACCCCTTAATGTTGCCGTTTGAACGTTTGAAGAAAATAATTACAGAAATTTCTTCAATTCCAAGCATTGATACGTTGCGAGTGGGCAGCAGGATGCCAGTTGTCTGGCCGCAACGCGTCGACAATGATATTGCAGATTTTCTGGGCTCCATCCCAGGCCTGTGGTTTGCAACCCATTTTAATCACCCGCAAGAGGTGACTGCTGAGGCGACTGAGGCGTGTTCGCGGTTGATCAAAGCAGGAGTTCCGATTATTAATCAAACGGTACTGTTGAAGGGCATTAATGATGACGCATTTATCTTGGAAGATCTATTTCGGAAACTGATCAAAATCCGAGTCAAACCGCATTATCTTTTTCATGTGGATCCAGTGCGTGGTGTCCGACATTTCGCGACTGGCATTGAATGTGGGTTGGATATCTTGCGGAAGTTTCGTTCACGCTTGTCATCACTTGCGGTTCCAACCTTTGCGATAGATCTACCTGAAGGCGGAGGCAAAGTTGCTTTGCAACCACAATACGGCTTCCAAAATGAATTTCAGGATATTTTTGACCAAAAGAAGATAATTTACCCTGACGCCTAGATACCCTCTTTAAAACAAAGGACACTTAACCACAGAAGGCACAGAAAGCACGGGAAATAATGTAACTTGGATTTTAGTCTGAGTCATTATTTTCGCGATTTGGTTTATCTGTTTTGTGGCCATATTTACAGGGAGAAAACAAATTGTCGATGCCACGCTCCGGGATATAGTATTTTTTCAATAATAATATTGTGACAAAGAAAAACAAACCCCAAAGCAATAAAAGACATCCTATTATGGCGTCAGAGAGAGAAACTGATATTATCCCGATGACTATCATAATTATTCCCGCAAGCGTCATTATGATGCCGATGATAATAATCCCGAGAGGAGAACTAGAGTTATACAACATAGCAGGATTCCTATTCTTTAACTTGAATATACTTTTCTTCTTTTTTCTAACTCTTTTTCACGATAGTGATTGAGCGTCGACGTCGATGTAGGCTTGGATCCCTTTGGGGAAACGCCCACGCAGGGTTAGGTGTCGGAGGTGTTCGCGAATCTGTTTGAGTCGCCCGCCGCGGATAATAATCTGCCAGCGATATTTTCCTTTAATTCGTTCGATTGGGGAAGGGGATGGTTCAGACAGTAACATTCCGTCATGAACGAATGGTTTTAATTCATCGTGAAACTGTAATGCGCACTTGGCGACGATCTCAAGTTCTTCGCCACGAAAATGAACTGCGATTAGATGTCCGGCTGGCGGATAGAGCAGGATTTTACGGACCTCCATATCATATTCGTAAAAGTTTTTAAAATCATTATTGACGGCAAATTTAATGGCATCGTGTTCAGGATTGAATGATTGCACCACAACTTCGCCAGGAATTTCGCCCCTACCAGCGCGCCCTGCGACTTGTGTAATTAACTGAAAAGTTCGTTCGGCTGAACGGAAATCCGGGATAAATAAACCCTGATCAGCGTTGAGAATTCCGACTAAGGTGACGTTGGGAAAATGTAGTCCTTTAGCAATCATCTGAGTTCCGATTAAAATATCGATCTCACCGCGTCTGAAACGATCCAGTATTTTATCATAATCGGAAGCTTTGCGCATAGTGTCCGAGTCCATTCGTGCAATACGAGCATTTTTAAAAATAGCATGAGCGGCGGCTTCAACTTTTTCGGTGCCGACGCCAGAGTAGCGGATCTCTGGCGAAGCACATTTCGGGCAAGAGTCGTAAGCGGTAATGACATTTCCACACATGTGACAGGCCAGAATGTTTTTATGGCGATGATAGGTGTAGGCGATGGAACATTCGGAACACTCCGCCACAAACCCACAGAGGTCGCACATCATCTGTCGAGCATAACCGCGCCGATTCATAAATAAAATAGTCTGTTCGCCACGCTGTAAACGTTCATAAACAGCATTGACTAAAGGTTTAGAGAGCAGGCTCGCTTTGCCTTCGTCGCGAACTCCGATACGATTGTCAATGACGGTCATAATTGGCAATACACAATCTTCTGCGCGTTCCCTTAGTTCTGCCATTACATATTTGCCATTGAGTGCATTGGTGTAAGATTCGAGTGATGGAGTGGCGGAACCCAGAATCACCACCGCTTTTTCCATAAAACCACGCATGACAGCGACATCGCGCGCATGATAACGCGGGGCTTCATCTTGTTTGTATGAGGTGTCATGTTCTTCATCGACAACAATCAACCCGAGTTTGCGGAACGGCGCAAAGATTGCAGAACGCGCCCCCACGGCGATTTTAACTAACCCATCATTGATTTTACTCCATTCGTCAAAGCGTTCGCCATCGGTCAAGCCGCTATGTAAAACACTAACTAAGTTGCCAAAACGTGCTCGAAAACGGCGTACCGTTTGCGGTGTTAAAGAGATTTCAGGAACCAACACAATCGCTTCTTTACCCTGCTCAATCGCGCGCGCGATCGCCTGCAGATAGACTTCAGTTTTGCCACTGCCGGTGATGCCATAAAGTAGCATAGTGTGCGGTGGCGTCGCACGTTCCATCATCTCATTAATCCGTTCCAGGGCCGCGCGTTGTTCTGAGTTTGCTTGATGTGGACGATCTTCGAGTATTTTTGAACCACCAAACGGATCGCGGTGGCTAATGCGCCTTTCCTCAGCCAACAGTCCAGCTTTAACCATCGCGCTAACGATTGCAGTCGTAGCGGCGGGGACTTTCACTTGTAATAGTTCTAAGTTTAGCTCTTTATCCAATAACAGGGTTTTAATAATTTCTACTCGCGTAGCGGAACGCTTCTTCCCCGCTTGTTCGAGTATATATTGTTCAGCTTCGCCGAAATTTGGTATAGAAAAAAAACGCACAGTATGATGTTTAATCCGACCACTGCGAACAGCGTTCGGCAATAACGTTTTAATTGCCTGCTCGCTACTGCAACAATAATATTCAGCCATCCAGCGTCCTAGGTCGACTAGAGGTTCCGGAATATAGGTGTGGCGTCCGCCGATAGAATCAATATCTTTGCGGTCAGGGAAATCGGATTGATCTTCGTTCAGTAAATTTAGAACATAACCTTTGCGCAGTGAACGCCCGAAAGGCACGACAACTTGAGTGCCAACCTTAATCTGTTCCGCTAAGTGTGGCGGTATATTGTAGTCAAAACCTTTATCCAATGATAAATCAATTATTACTCGCGCAATCATATAACACCAGCTACGGATTTATGGATAAATTCGCAATTCAAAAGAGTTGCGGCTGTTTTTTTTCAGAAGACGTTGCCACCACCGGTGGAGTTTTATCATTCATCTTTTCGATTTCTGAACTCAAGGTGCGCAAACTGCGCTCATGAGCGATACGCAAAACTTGCTCCCAATCTGGAGCTCGGCGTTGAAGACAGGTCTCGAAAGGTTGCCATGGGCTCCCCGGAATATCGGTTTTCAGGTTGATCAGCTGAATGTTTTTGCGCAACAAATCGCCTGATTCTGCAACTTTAGCCCGAATTCTTTCATTTTTTATTTCGTCGATTCGTTTCAGCATGTTAGCGATAGAGCCGAATTGAGCTAATAGCGTGGCAGCCGTTTTGGGGCCAACCCCGCTGACCCCGGGAATATTATCCGAGGTGTCGCCAATTAACGCTAGGTAATCAACCATTTGAGTTGGCGTAACCCCAAATTTTTTCAAGATTTCCTCAGGCCCGCGACACTCAAAAGTACCGCCAGAACGGTCGGGCACTAAGAGTTTGATTTTTGCAGTCGCGATCTGAGAGATATCTTTGTCCGGCGTGATAACGCGCATCTCGCGCTCCCCCGCGTCAGCGGCAATTGCCGCAATCAGGTCATCGGCTTCGTAGCCGGATAATGAAATGGTGTTCCAACCGAAAGCGTTGACCAATTCAAAAATAGTGTCAGTCTGCGCTTTCAGTTCATCTGGCATTGGGGAACGGTTTGCTTTGTAGTCTGGCGCGATTTCCAAGCGAAAACCGCATTTGTCTTTATCAGCGACAAATGCTCCCAATTGTGACGGCATCTCGTTTTCCAACTTCATTAAAAAACGAGAAAGCGCAAATATGGCATTGCTGGGACGGCCCTGTTGGTCGGTTAATTCGCGTACCGCGTAGTAGCCGCGGTAAATCTGCGAATATGCATCAACTAAAATTACTGGCTGTCCCATGGTTTCTCCTCAATTTAGATAAACTAAATGCTTATCGGCTATTTTTTATTTTTCAACAAATTTTTGGAGCTCGTTGTTCCAAGCAAAAGACGTATCCGATTTGATGGAATCCGGGGAAACGCCAATGATTCTTAACGGATTACTGAATGCGACTTCAATAATCTCTTCAGGCGTCAAGATGTTCAATGATGCTAGGTAATTAACGCATTCCAAAATGGTTGCCGAGGAACCTACCAAACATTGTTTTTCTGGATTGTGGAGCAATCCGTTTGTTTCTAATATTGCAACATTGCCTAAAGTGTTATAGCGTCCTGGAGGCATTCCTGCAATTGGCGAAGCATCGCTAGTGATAATGACGTTTTTAGAACTTTTGGCGCGAATAATGGTCTTAATCAGAGTCGGTGGCAGATGATGTCCGTCAGTGATAATCATCGCGATTAGTTGGTCATCGGCTATTCCTGCCCAAATCGGGTTGTTGTGGCGATGAATTTGATTGGGACAACCATTGCCCAAGTGCGTCAATAATTTAGCGCCAGCGGCCGAACATTTTGCAATGTCTTCCGGCGTCGCTAAATGATGTCCAAGTGAAACCGCAATTCCAAGTTCATTGGCGCAAGCGATTAACTCTTCAACGCCTTCCACTTCGGCGGCGACCGTCAATAATTTTATTTGCCCTTCTGCCAGTTCGTGAAGTTTTCTGAGAAATGCTGGCTCAGGTTTGCGCACTGCTTGTGGGTTGTGTGCTCCAACTGCGCCGGGCTGATCTGAGATAAATGGCCCTTCTAGATGAAATCCGAGCACTCGATTCTCCAATTCTGGAGCCTTCATAGCTTTAACTAGCATCGGTAAATTACGTTCGTAAATTTCTTCAAAAGTGGTAATCACAGTTGGGAGAAAACCGGCGGTTCCCTGTTTCAGTAGTGCTTTCGCTGAACGGATAAAATCCTGCTCTGTTAGCACATCATCTGAATAGTCTACTCCAATATAACCGTTGACCTGTAAATCAATAAATCCTGGTACCGAAATCATGTTAATTGCTCCTTAGAATCCGTTTTGAAATAAATTTTAAATCTATGCGGCTTCTTATTTATATTACTTTGTTAAACTGTTTAACAATCTTTATTAATCTATAATGGTTTCATCCAACTTCAATAGTCAAACAGAAAATTGAAGCTGAAAATCTAATTATTCGATGCACGCATCAGTTGTAGGAAGCCGTCCAAAATGGTCGCTGGATGTGGCGGGCAACCGGGAATAAACAGATCAACCGGTAATAAATCTGCGATACCATTGCAATCGCTTTGAATTCCGGCATAAATACCTCCTGAAATTGCACAAGCACCGACAGCGATAACAACTTTAGGTTCGCCGACCGCTTCGTAAGTTTTTAATAATGCATCTTTCATATTCGCGGTAACTGGCCCAGCTACTACGATACCGTCGGCATGTTTTGGTGATGCCACAAATTTAATACCAAACCGCGAAATATCCCAATTTAAGGTAGTTAATACGTTGATATCAGCCTCGCAAGCGCCACAGCCTCCGGCACTGACCACTCGTAATTTTAGCGAACGTCGAAAAATTTTATAAATTTCAGTGCGTAAACGTTCTCCAGTTTCTTCTAACTCAGCTCCGAAAATCAATTCTTTACGCGAAAACGTTGCTTGGCGGTACTCGCGAGAAAAACGTATAGCGCCGGATTTTTCGCAATTACCACAAAAAATACAGCGGCCGATGTCTAGTGTTAATTTTCCATTCGGATCCAACGCAAGAGCTTCGACCGGGCATAATTCTACCGCAGTTTCATTATGTTCGTCTTCAATTATCGGCAGACCACGATAGCGCTCCGAAAGTTTTGGTTCCGGTGGAAATGTTCTAGTTTGATGGCCTTGCTTTAGTCGTGCAAAAAATGGTTTAAACATGGTTGATACCTATAAATCATGTCCGCAATAGGACAAATTAAAACTTTTGTTGCAGAGCGGGAAATTTGAAATTTGACCGTTGCGCAACACATACGCCAGTGCAGCCCAATTATGAAACGACGGATCAACGATTTTATAACGTTTAAACCGTCCGTCGCTGTCAGTAATAGCGGCATGACAAATTTCTCCGCGCCATCCCTCTACCAGCGCTACAGATAAACGATCCGGACGTGTTTTAAGCTCATCGTTTGCTGGTTTTACTGCGCTCAACTCATCAATTAAACGTAGAATTATTTCGCGTGAATTTTTTATTTCAAACCAACGAACTCTAGCCCGCGCGTAGACGTCACCGTGTTTGCCGGTAATAGTTCGGTGAGCCAGATTTTGAACAGTAAAATTATCGCGAACATCGCGTTCTAAACCCGCCGCACGTGCTGTCACCCCTACGACACCGAGCTGACGTGCCACTGATGCTGGCAAAATTCTGAACTCCTGACATTGC
>DLIO01000144.1:0-319 GCA_002483765.1 Lentisphaeria bacterium UBA7640
AAGGTTCGATGACTTACTCCTGGGCCAATGTCTTTGATTGTTCCACGAGTAGGAACCACTATCTCCAGTTTTTGTAATTGAGCGATATCTCGCCGAATAGTACGTACATCACAACTTAGTATTTGGGCTAAATCCTCTTGAGACAATAGACCTTCTTGTTCGCGTGCCTCCTCGCTGATCCGCAAAAGCCGCCGCCATCTTTTACAGATGCTCGCATCCTTTTTGACCCACGAAAGATCTTTATCATCTTCAGCGTCAAACATGGTTAAATTAACGCTGACCATCTGGCAGTCGGTTATGGGTTTTCCTGGTGGTTCCG
>DLIO01000144.1:716-32997 GCA_002483765.1 Lentisphaeria bacterium UBA7640
CCGGACAAATGCCCTAATCGTAATTTCGTTGATCCCTTAAGCAACTAATCAATTCATTATTGAAAAAAAGTAGACTTTCAAAACAGAGCGTCTTGGATTGTTCGATATTAACTGCACCTTGTAGCAACTGGCAAATAATTTGCTGTTGTACCAGATTATATTTGACATCAGCACAATCAAAAAGAATTAGTCCGGCATGCTGGAGCATGATTTTACCGAAATATGTGTCATAACGATCTGACAAAAAACAGGGCAACCTCTGGACAGTTGAATCACCATTTGAGGTTGAATTGTCGTCTAAGTGCTCAACAATCGCCCTGTTTGGGGCGATATCATAGCATTCATCATCGGACTGCTCGGGCGATATTGTGGACTGGTTGCGACAGATGTCGCTGACCAAACTTCGAGATATCATTACTCCGAAAATCTCTTGCACTCCGAGTATAATTCGCTCTCGATAAGAACGTCCTAGAAATGAACGTTCACGATATTGCTGGCGGACATAATTGATTAATGCAGGAGTCCGCTTCGTAAATGCCTGCCGACCAGCAAATGCTATAGACATTTCATTAGCATCGCAACTTTTAAGAGCATCTCCCCATTTTTTTATTGTACGCGGATCATGACGGAATCGTTTTTTAAGGAGCGCCAGCCTAGCTCCGCCGTTATACAGCCTGCCCATCAACATTTTATGGTCAATCGCCTCAGCAGAGATACTTACTCGCTCAAGTAGCGCGACTCCTATATAAACATAAAATTGAGATTCTTCAGGGTCTATAAAAACGCTTAAATCTGTGTCGAGTGATTCGCAACATGACAAAACTGGTTGTATCATTATCATAGCCTCCGTTGTTTGATTTTTATTTTGCAATAGTAATCTAATAGCGGAAGGCTATTTTTCATTCTAAGAGCCAAAAAAAGTGGCGTTCAATTGGACACTACTATTGAGCTCTGATTCATGGTGTCGTTGAATGTCCCACAATGATAGTGGGACAAGGTTACACTCAAACTAAAATCCTTTTCCTTTCGTTGGGCTCATAGGATGAAGTTCCTTTTTTGATCTAAATATATCCAGTTTGGGTGTTTTATTTTGGAATGGGGAATTCGATAAGGTTACTGGAACCGCAGAGATCGTTGAATTGGGATTTACCATCGTACGCGGAAAGGAAACACTGATAAACTTTATCCGGTAACTCAGCTTGGATGCTGGTTTCATCAAACTGAGCAGGAATACTTTTCCATAATCGCTTATGGGGCTTTTTTTCTTGCGTGTCTTCGGTATAGCAGAGGATTGCATGGGTGATTCCTTTTCCTTTCGCTAGGATATTGGCGCGAATGTATTTTCCGTTGATCTGAGCCGAGCCGAGTTTCGGCAAGCCAGTACCACCTTTCAAGAAATATTCCACCATCCGAAAACAGGAAGGGAAAGCGAATCCGAGATGGTCATGCGGCAGACGTATTACTAGGGATTTATTTTCTAGTTTCGCACATTCATCGAAACCAGCTTGTAATGAAGTTATGGTCGCATTACCATCATTGGTACTTGCCACCCAATAGAGTGGGACTTTGATTGCATGGTGAAAACGACCATTGATGAAGCTTTTACTGTTCTTAGAAACATTTCCACAATAGACTTCGATGCCACCTTTGAATCTCGGATCGATAGCCGCGACCATCGCGCCATACCAGCTTCCCCAAGACAGACCAACAAAGGCAGTTTTATTTGGATTCACGTTTTCAAGTGACCGCAATAGGGAATGGGCAAGTACCATATTGGCTACATTTATCGTATGAAGGGAGCGCTTACCTCCTTCTAGGGGAGCACGCCCGATCTTTGCCTCGGTCATTTTTGCTGATTCTATCAGTGGTCTTTGGTTAAGCCAATCTAGGGCCATAACTGCGTAACCTTGATCCATCCAAAGTTTTATATATTTGGGAAAAGCCGTTCCACCACCACCGTGGATTAATAAAACACCAGGGAAACCACCGCGTGGAACAGGAGTGTCGGGATATCCGACATAAACAAAGAATTCTGAAGATTTTCCCTCAACTTTCGCACCTGTTACCAGAAGGTCACGCAGACCTGCGCATTTGCTATCGGCAAAAGGAGAATTCCGGAACACTGGTACCTTGGACAATTCACTGAAATTCCAATATTTTTCCGGCGCTTCCCTAAATTCTGAACTCCTGACATTGCTCCATGTCTGTACGGTAATACATCCCATCAGTAAAATTTTTTTTAACATTGATAATCCTCTGAACCCGTGAAAGAATTTCCGGATTCTTTATTGTTGATTGATTGGCTGAAAATCAGCAGATTCGCTCAATTTTGACAGTTTTTTATCATCACCAACCCTTTTTAATATTTTTTATTGTTGATTTTGATGCTTTGACTGCAAAATCCCAAAATTCAGTATATTACTCTTATAATTTCACCTCCTTCTCGCTACAGTCATATGGACTGTTTTGCCTAAAATTGACAATAGTGTTACAGCAGATTTATTAAATATTTTTTAAATTAGTTCTTTACTATATATTGGGCACAAACCAAATAACAACATTATTGATGCTACCTCTGGCATTAAGGAAAAACTCCATACTTGTAGTGCCTACTGGAATTACCGCTGGAATATGGAATTTATCTTTTTTTATTATATAATCCTTGCCAGATGCTGATTTGTTATCAGGGTTATCTAGTTTTTCAGCCAAATGCATTACATTATTTTCCTTCCCTGCCTTATCAAAATCAGCAATACCTTTGATAATTGCGCCCTGCAAATCTCCGTTAATCATGCAATAAATAGTTCCTTGCTGTTTACTACTGTTGATATTCATGAATACTGTATTATTGGCTCTTTTATGGTTGGTTAAATTTTCAATGCTAAATATCGGTTTATTCGTGTTTTTAACCATTTTAATACGGTAGAATGGCTCAATACAAAAAGAGCCGAAACGCTCTATTTGAGCGTTTTCTTCCTTTATTTTAACCTTATGATGGCTCAATCGTGCAAAATCCTCTCGCATTAGAAGCATGCCGGGTTGATTTTTTACAAATTCAGCTTCCAATAAACAACCATCCCCAGCGAGTAATTCCAGCTCACAACTCTGAAAAGGAGAATCTTCTTTTTTTAAAGTCAAGTTACGGTCATTATTCAAATTTTTAATAGAATGGATATTAAGTGGTAAAAGTATCTTGAACTTGTGCGATTTATTCAGGTCATCATTTACGATTACTCCGTAGCGTAGGTGTGGCTTTTCTGGAACGTAGAAAGTTGCGGTCTTGACACCTGGAACACTAGAGAAAAAAACCGGGAAGTCTGCTTTTTGGCGTGAATTAAGCAAAGTTTCATATTTACGCAAATATTTGAATACACCCCCCGCAATTAACATTTGAGGTGTTGGTTTGCCACCAGGTTGCAACATCCCTTCTCCCGGATCAATTTCTATTTGGGTTTTGGTTAACTCCTGAGTTTTCCAACTAGCTGCTGTTTTTGCGGTTCTATCCATTCTTTCCAGTCGTTTTGCCTCTGGAGAGCCTCGTTTTACTTGTTCCGGTGGGGTCAAAAGTGGAATTGGCGGATATAATACATAAAATAGTATACCTTTACTTCCACAGCGCATTGCTTCCCATATCTGCCAGCGAGTCTCCGCATTTGTTGGCATTCTCCAATGCAAATAACTTCCCGGCTCAACTATCATTTTGTCACCTTCACGGTAATGCCGTCCCCAAACATCGCCAAACATTTGAGCCATCAACCATGAATGTTTGTTACGTTGAGCCGCAATCTTATTCATTCCAGATACATTTAAGCGAAAATTCCTCTGGGATGTGCTAGCTGGATTAGGAATGTTTGTAGATTTATCATGTCCAAAATAATAAATGTCAGAACAAATAACCGGCAGGTCGCTGTCTTCTAGGAATGTTTGTGTTTGCCGATTCATGGCAAGCAAAATAGAATCTCGCTTTGAATCAACAGATTTCATCAACCCGTAAAAGTAACTACATTGAGCTAGTGAACAAAGTAAAGGTTCATCTTTTAAAACATATCCTAATAATGCCGGACAATCACCAATTGCATTTACAGTCTTGTGTGCAGTTTCCTCCATTTTCTCAAAGGAATCGAAGTTACTATAAAAATATCTCAATAAACCGGTATTAAGCAAAACCTTGAGATTATATTTCTCCGCTAGTTTGCAAATTTTTCTTGCGTCATTACCCGGACCAATATTGACAAACCAAATGGTATTACAGTTGTTTTTGTTTAAAATTTTCATGGTTTCTTCTACAAATGCCCATAATTCTTTACCCGCAAAATCTGCATTTGGTTTTGTTCGTTCCCAGGGCCAAAAAACGCCAGTTGGGAAGACGTTTTTGAGTTTATATTCTGATGAAACTTTAGACACGGGTTGTTCGTTTCTTATTACAGCATTGGTACCATCTACAGTAAAACTTATTGAGTTAAATACAACATAACCGTATTTGCCATTCAAATCATCTTCTTCGATAACTCGATTAAAACGTAACCACAGTATGTTTTGCTTAATCGCTAGCTCTATCTCTCCTGCTAAAGTAGTCGTTCCGAATTCTTTTTCTGCGATTGTTTCAAAGTTTATTCCATCAAGCGAATAGGCAATTACTCCTTTACGTATTTTTCTATCCGCATAATTAGTAAGTTTGGCCTGAACGCTTAGCTTTGTAATTGGCCCTGGAACAATAATCTTTAGCGTTATATCGCCATTATATCCACGTACATGCTTGGATTTTGCAAGTTTTTTCCATCCTCTTTCTATAAGTTCCAATTCTTTAGCCCAATTTGGCATAACATCGTCAGAAAAATCTCGTTCGTATTTAAAACTCCAGCCAGAATCAGTCTCTTTCAGATCGAAGTCTTTTATTGGGTGACTATTAATAGTCACCATTTTTCCGTGCATTATTATTGATAAAGATACTAAGAGTACACTGAAAATAAATTTCGTGTATTGCCGTTTTATGGTTTGCATATCCAGAATCTCCTCTGTTTGTAGCAGTTTAGCGTTAAAAAATTAACTTTTTTAAACATTTTATTTTTACTTTTCTAGACCGATTGTCTTTGTATGATTTTCTTCGCCATAATTCATCTAAAAAATGTTATGGCTGTTTGATATTTAAAGCCGATTCCCTGAAAATTTATTTTTCAGGCCTACATGGTTGAGTAATTTTATCCCATAACAACAACTCCTTTTAATGTCATCTTTAGCAATATAATATAAAATTAACGAGAAGAACTCATTGGTTTTTCCGCTAACCGGTTTCATTTTGGGGAACTGATTCCTTCTTTTAGTCTTATTACTTGGAACGATTTTATATTTTGTTTTTTATTGTGATTTAGGATTAATCGCTTAGCTGATTGCCATACCCTCATACCAGATGAGGTGTGGTTTGAGCTCTAATCTTGCAATGACTAAACTATACATTGTGGTTGGTCAAGTGCATTATTCAGCCAGTTTTTTAAAGTACTATTAATTGCTATTATATAGACTCATTTCTTATTATTTTATGGATTATTCAAACTATTTGCTGGCATAACAGTATAAAATAAATATACGTAGGTTATTGTTTGAGTATGGCCGTCTGCGAAAAGAACGTTACCAGTCTTATTGTGTCGTGTGTCAAAATTAGTCAGCGTGCTACCAGCTGTAGTCCCATGCATATAGCTATTAATGTGAGAGTGTGAGTTACCGTCATATACAAGATGGTCAAAAGTGGGACGTTTTAGCTTTCCGAGCATCCATGGCTGGGCATACCATTTCCCCGAAGATCCACTGTAGCTTCCAGTTTCTGAGTTCCAAAGATAGCCTTGATTTATAGCTGTACCTTTGTATTTCCTCCAAGGATATGATGCTTGGAAATGCCCGTTACCTAATCCACCGGAACCTGGAGTTCGCGTGAGGTCTGAAGGACAATCCATAAAACGAGCATCTAAGTAACCTAGATTACAAAGTCGTGCCCAACTCTGGATGTCGGGATACGTTCTTAATGCTATAGGATAATAATCGTTGTTGTCGTTAGCATATTGTAATGCGGCTAATCCAATATTTTTAAGGTGATTAGTGCATTTTGCTAGTTTTCCACGTTCTCTAGCTTTATTCAACGCCGGCAGTAGTATCGCAGCCATAATCGCAATAATCGCAATTATTATGAGCAGTTCGACAAGAGTGAATCCATTGATTATAAATGATTTATGTCTTGTTGCGATGTTGCTTTTCTTCGTGCTCCTTTTGATATTCATGGTTCCTATTCCTTTTAGGTTAATGGTCGATATACATGTTAATAATTTAGGGTTAAAACGTCATCTCTTCTGAAAAATTTATTTTCAGTCCGATATCTTTACATTCTTTTTTAGATCATAGCTTCTCCTCAATTTATTGTGTTTTTAAAAATATTTCATACATATTGAGATACCCAATACAGCTGAAATTATAATTATAGTAGGACAACTACCAGTTTCTTGTTTGTTTTGCTGTTTTTTGTCATGATTTGTACTTCTATTTTTTTTGTGATTACAATTGGGGTGGTTTATTCATAGGCCGCATATGGTCTTTTGTGCTCAAAATCAGCATGGGCGTGTTTTTCATAATCGTTTCGAGCAATGTCATACAACCCATCCAAATATTCATGTGACATATCACTAAATAATTGTACTCCATATTTGTGAAGAAATTGCTTGGGATCAAGTTGCACATCTCTTTCAAAACCCCGCATGAGTAAAGATAACCGGTTTAAACAACTTCTCTGCCACACCTCCTGAAGGCGTTTGGGGTCTTGAAGTATCGCATCCAGCCGATTGAAATATGCATCCACTTCATTGTATTGATCGTCCTGGATTGACCGAGGGCGTCCTCCCTCATTTGGATCTAGACGTAGGTAATGACGGTGCCAGTCAGTGATTTTTCCATCTTCAATGGTAACAAAAAAGATATGACTTCTTGTAACTTCTGGACTATTGCTAATTTGATAGCCATCTGTGTCAAAGAGAAAGTTTCCTAGGCTATAGTGAATTAGGCAATTCCCCCATTTCTCAACCCCTTGCGGCACGTGAGGGTGATGGCACAGGATAAGGTCGGCACCGGCCTCTGCAATTCGACGACAAAGATTCCGCCTTGGAATACTTGGTGCGGGCTGGAACTCAATGTCACCATGTATACTAATGACTAGCACATCCACCTGATCTCGGTATCGGCGGATGTCAGATTCTACATCTGGTAGTCTCAGATATGCAACACGTCCACCACCACCTTCTAAAGTCCAGTCGCCAGCCTGTAGATAGCCAAGGAAACCAATCTTAGTTCCTTTTGCCTCGACTATTCGCAATGTCCGAGCATCGGCCTGGTTGTATCCTGCTCCTAAAGGTTGCGCGCCAATTCCACGGATGCAGTCGTAGGTGTGCAGTAAGCCACGCCATCCACAGTCAAGTACATGGTTCGAAGCCATGTGCAAAATATTGAAGTCAAGCAAGCGCAGTGACTCCGTGGCGAAATCGCGGCTTTGCAGAGGATGACCACTAACTTTTTTGAGTGGAAAATCCTCTGGGATTAAAACTGATTCTAGGTTACCAAAACGGATGTCAGCCGACTGTAACTTGGGATGTATATCAGTGAAGAGAGATGCTGGTCCATGATCTTTCAACATCGTTTCTGTTTTTCTAGCAAACGATATGTCGCCAACAGCAGCAAAGGTTATATGGTTCGTCATATTCTGTTTCTTCCTCATTTGAGATTCTTTTAGTAAATTTTATATAACTTCATTCTTCAATATTTTAGACTTCCGATATCTCGAACGCATTTTTTAGGCATAAATAATATCTAAAATATTATTTGAAGTAATTTGTACGGTTTGAGAATCAATACGCTTATAGCGTGGATCAGCGGAAACCGCATCTACGGAGTCAGTATTGAAAAACCGCTTCTCTAATACAAAGGGGCCATTTAGCACAAATGGTTTCACTGGTTGAATAATATGTTTTTTCAATGCAGTAGCTATGCCGATGCGTATTTTATCAGCAGCAGCTTGTGCTGATAAGGAGATAGCACTGTTGCGTCCTAAACCCTGTTTCACCGAAGCAGTTTCAATATCGCCGATAAGCTCTTTAGCCTCTTGGCATGCGGCTTCATCTCCAGATAGGAAGATTAAGGGAATCCCCAATGCCCCCGCGTGTAATGCCCATTGAGCAATTTCACCAATCTTTCTTCCATTAAGTTTATAATAGTCAATAGTCTTAGAAGATTGAGTATGATTGAGATTTCCTGTTTGAATTCCAGCCATCGCGTGTTGACCAATCATTACAGTGACATCGTATGAAGCATAAACCGACCGTCTAATATCTTGTGCACAGACTGGACGCCCGTGTAAAAGTTTAGCTTGTGGATGTAGTGACTCAAAATCTATAGCCCCACAACCATGCCCGTCGACTACCAAAATCTCATCTGCTCCGGCTTCAAGTAAACCCTCTACCGCGGCATTTACTTCTGCCGTTAATAGTTTTTTGGCAGCTTCATAATATCTGGTGTCTGCTCCCGTTTGTGACGCAAAAGAAACAACTCCCGCGACTCCTTCAATATCTGTTCCAATTAAGACTCTCATAAACAAATCATCCTATTTTTGTTGTTTTTACCGTCTCAAAAGTTTTATTAGTAATAACCATTTGATAATGTTTGATTTTTGCTCGTAAGCGGACAAGGACATCTTCGCCTCTTTTACCATTAAGGTAATGATACATTTCCCAAGAAAACAGCAACCGGTATATTTCAGACAGTTCAGGGAATATGGTATTGGTATTTATGATTTTTGCATGTTGTAATTTGTCTGTCATATTTCCGTATCCGTATTTTTGTAGAATACTGCGATTTAATGACAAACCTATTTGAGATTGGAGTATTTTTTCCTGTACAAAATCACTTAATAAATAACGCACGAAATCAATTGCTTCAACCGGATACAATGTATCTGGTGCGATTAGTGCACATATGGGAATTGGGTCTGAATACTGGTTAAAAGGATAAGGGATTTTTTGAATCTGTGCATCCAATTTAATACCGCCAAACACGGCAGAGTTGATTTCTAGAAAGCGGACACCACTATTGAAGCTGTCCTTAATAATTGTCTCTATGTCGGACATATCACCATGGAACCACAAAATATCCTCAGCCTTATAGAAATCGCGTAATATTTTTAAGGTTGTCATGAGGCGGGTAGCCTCAGTTGATTCCGGTTTGTTTGCGATCCAGTCAAAAACGTTTATTCCGCAATTTGACATTAGTCGACCGAAGCTCCAGATGCGGTATTTGACGGGTTCCTTTGACGTTCCCTTAATTTTTCGGACAAAATCAAATACATCGGCTGCATCCTCAGGAATATTTTCAGCCTTGTTACACAATACGACAGAGTGTTGGAACATTATCGGAAGTAGTTCGGGAAACTGAAACGACGTCAAGACTTGCGGTTCAAAAATTGACATTGAATAATCAGGTGGTTCCCAAAGGAGCATCTCTTTTTTCTTGTTTGATGGTGACGATGGAGTGAGAAAGCGGCCCAAATAATTTAACCCGCCAATGGTTAAGTCTGGGTTTTGTCGGGATGCGTCTTGTCCAAAATGAAGGATTGGATTAATGTCGGGATGTTCAGAGCGAAAAATTTGGACTAAATCTTCCCAGAATTTTATCTGAAATGGCGTATGGTCTTCAAACTGAATCCGTATGGTTTTTGGCTTACCGATCTGAAAAATTTTGCTCCCAGTCGTGTGCTTTAAATTGATAGGTACCTTATCAGATACCTCGCTAATCGTATTGCGATGTTTTGCCAATGAAAACATACCACCGGCGCCGCGTTTTATTTCAATCAGACCTTCATTGCGCAATTGATGCACTGCCTTGATGATGACATTGTTACTTACGCTAAATTTATGAGCTAACACCTTGGTTGTGGGAAGCCGTTCTCCAAGCGGATATTGTCCTCCCCAAAGCTCATCGCGTAACTTATTGGCAATCTGATTATGTTTATTTAATATTTCCATACTACTCATTATAATCTAAAAATTGTATTTGTCAACCATAAAATAAAATATTTAAATAAAATTCTAATAAAAACCATTAAATAATACGAACTTGAGTAGAACATGACCAGTTTTTCTCCTATATCAAGTAATGGTTGAATTGCTCAACCGCCAAGCTGTCTATAAAATTTCATTGATAATCCTCCAAAGATACTACAGAACATCAGAAGCACCTGTAATCTTGTTTATGATGTGGGATTCCATTTAATACCGCCGAGATTTTAAACTCACTTCAAAGAGTTAAGCACAAAAAACAGATTACGGTTTATCCCCAGATTGCAAAGCCAACTCCATGTCGACTCATAACTTTATTTTCAATCGAAAATAGTTTATGCCCAATTTGAGCTTGATTAAAATTATTCCCGGTTTTTTGTTGGAAAAATGTGTCAAATTACTTGCAAATAAGGATCAAATAGGATATTATAGGGTTGTGAAGGGGTGAATAGGGTTGATTAGGTTGATAAATATCGCTAAGGGTGATAAAAGTGGATGAGGCTTTCTTTTTTGGAACTTATGAACATGCGCTGGATGGTCAGGGCAGGGTTGCAATTCCAAGCGAATGGCGCCGTAGTGAAGGTGAAACGCGACTGATTTTGTTTCAGGGCGAAGATACCGATCTGCTATTATTTCCATTTGAATCATTCCGCGATTTTTTGATTAAAGCTCAAAAGATTTCATTCGCCGACCCGGACGCGCAACGCGCGTTACAACGCTTTGGTGCTCGGGCACGGGATTGTCGCTGTGACAAACAAGGTCGTATTCGCCTCGAAAAAACCCATTTGGATGCGGTAGGAATTACTGGACAGGTAATGATGGTTGGTGGCGTAACTCATATTAAATTGTGCGCGCCCAAAAATTGGGATCCAAGTGAGGAATCTACTGATAGTACGGCAGAAATCAAGAAGATAAATGAGAGTGATACTGAGTTTTTGAAACAACTAATGAATCACCTTAAATAGTTAGGGAGTTGATATGAAGAACGGCTGTAAGGAATTCGGACATTATCCGGTGCTTCATCGGGAAATTGTTGAATTTTTAAGTCGGGATCAAGGGCGTTTACGGATGGTTGACGGCACTCTTGGTTGCGGCGGACATAGTTCTTTGATTTTAAAAGAAAATCAGCAAGCAGAATTGTTGGGCATTGATCGTGACGGCGACGCTTTAGAGCGAGCGGCTAAAGCTCTAGATTTTGCCAGCGACAGGATTCACCTGTTTCGAGGCAATTTTAGCGAATTGACTGAATATATGACGGAACTTGAGTGGAGTTCAGTTGATGCAATTTTATTGGATCTGGGGATATCATCGCCACAGATTGATGATGCGGAGCGAGGGTTCTCATTGCGATTAAACGGCCCACTTGATATGCGCATGGACCAGCGCAATCCAGTTTCTGCTTCACGGATTTTAAATTATGAATCGGAAGAGGAGCTAGGGCGAATTTTTCGTGATTACGGAGAAGTGAGACAATGGCGAAAGCTGGCGTGGAGGACGGTTCAGCAGCGTGAGTTGAAAGCGTTTGATACGACTGCTGGATTCGCTGAATTTTGTGAAAGCGTACTTGGTAGAGCGCGTCCAGGCAAGCTACCGACTCCGACGCTCTGTTTTCAGGCGTTAAGGATTGCGGTAAATGACGAATTGGGCGAGCTGGAACGCGGTTTGGAAGCGGCGCTTGAAGCGCTTGCATCGGGAGGACGTTTGGCAGTGATCAGTTTTCATTCACTTGAGGACCGTATAGTGAAGAATTTTTTTCGGAATTTGGAACAAGATTGTGTGTGTCCACCCAAGTGTCCAGTGTGTATTTGTGGCGGCAATCGCGCAAGATTAAAGATATTGACTAAAAAACCAGTAACGGCTTCGCGTAGCGAACTGACGGAGAACTCTCGTTCAGGAAGCGCAAAGCTTAGAGTTGCAGAAAAAATATAAGTTAAGGAGGAAGGATAGATGAACATGATGAAAGGTAAAAAAAGTACGGCGGCGGCAAGAAAACGCAATCCTGCTGCTAAAAATTCTATTATGGGTAAATCTGATATTTTGATTGTCTTGGCGATCTTAGGAGGGATTATCTTTGTGGCGATTAATTCTCGCTTACACTTTTATTCGAAAACATCCGCGTTGTCGCGCGAGTCGCAAAAAATCCAGCGTGAAATTAGCGTACTGGAACGCGAAATTGTATATTTTTCCACGCAACGTGAATCATTAACTTCGTGGCCGCATATCAGAAAAAAAATCATGCAATTTAAACTGCCGCTGCGATTACCTAGTCCTGCTCAAACTTATAAGATGACCCTTAATTATAAAAATAATGGCTTGGATCGTACCGAAATGTTTGCACATCAAACCGCGGATAATACTCAAAACGGAAGCCCGTTTAGGAGCGAACTGAGGCATGTTAACCAATAATGACGCTGTCAAAACCCGTATTTACCTCGTTGTAATATTTTTAACCGGGGTATTTATTTACGTCGCCTTAAAGTTGTACAATGTTCAGATAACTAGACATGAAGAACTTTATAAGGAAGCACAAGCGCAATATACCGCTAAACGCACCAAAACTGGGAAGCGTGGTGAAATTCGCGATATTGATGGCAATTTACTGATTGGCAATATTCCGGTAACTAGGATTATTGCTGACCCTTGCAATGTCGAAAGCAAAATCGATGCACAGCGTTTGGCAACACTGTTAAGCTGGGATTTTGGGCTTAATTATGGTGAATGCTACAAAGATTTACTGAATAAAACCAGAATGAAAAAAATCTCGGACGGGCGCGAAGTAGAGGTTAAACGCCGTTACACCCTGCTAGTCCGCGAAGTCGAGTTTCAAGAAGCAGAGAAGTTTCGTAAAAAACTGGAACTCAACAATATTCCTGGAGTCACTTTCGAGCACTCTTACAAGCGTTATTATCCTAAAAAACAGTTGTTGGCCAATGTTTTGGGATTTATCGGTTGGCGCGGCATTGAGCCTTTTAGTGCGGGAACTACCCAGCCAGAGACCGTAAGAGAGGTTTACGAAGTGGATCGTTCTGGGCTGAAACTACATTATGGAAGTGGACACCAAGAGACGGCGCGGGATGGCGAGCATATTTACTTGACCGTTAGCGAGCCGATTCAGTCAATTGTCGAAGAAGAACTTGACAAAGTCATGGAGAAATGGAAACCTAAAAGCGCTTACGTTGTAATGGCTGATCCCCGAACTGGCAATATTATGGCGATTGCTCAACGTCCGACTTTTAATCCTAACCAACGAGTCGAAATGGACGACGATTCCTGGCGATTAAAAGCGATTGAAGATTCCTTCGAACCTGGATCAGTAATGAAACCAATGGTGGTTGCTGGCGCTTTAGATTCAGGAGTGGTCACGCCACAAACTACGTTCGATTGTGAAAACGGGCTTTGGATCTATAGAAATCGTTCAATGAGAGATACGCATCCAGCGCAAATGGTTTCCGTCGCTGATATTATTAAACATTCCAGCAATATCGGTACCGCAAAAATTGGCCTCGCGCTCGGAGAAAAAAGGCTTGATCATATTCTACGTAGTTTTGGGATTGGACAACGTACTGGAATTCCGATAAAACCGGAAACTCGTGGACAATATAGTTCATTGAAACGATGGGACGGTTTATCGATAACGCGTTTTCCCATCGGTTACGGAGTCGCAGTGTCACCCGTGCAGATGTTGCGCGCGTATTGTGCGTTGGCGGATGGCGGTAACTTACGCAGATTACGGCTAATCGATCGGGTTGAAGATTCCGCGACCGGCAATGTTGCCAAAGCATTGTTTGAACCGCCAATACAAATTTATCGTAACCCTGCAGTCGCTAATCAGATCGTTAGCTTGATGGTCAGAGTAACTGAGGAGGGGGGAACCGCGACCCGTGCCGCCATCGAAGGTTATGATGTCGCCGGCAAAACTGGAACCAGTCGCAAATGGTTAGCAGCGGAAAAAAAATACGCTTATAATAAATCATTTGCCACGTTTGCAGGATTTGTTCCAGCGCATGACCCAGCGTTCGCCCTCGTAATCGTCGTGGATGAACCCGTCGGCAGTATTTATGGCGGTACAGTGGCAGCTCCGGCATTCCGCGAAATAGCTACGCGCACATTGAAGTTTCTCGATGTTAAACCTAAAATGGCAACCGTATCTGAAGTGTCGGCAACGGCCCAAGTTTCGGCTCCGATTACGAACACGCCACCAGCGCGACGAAGTCCTGCCGTAACGCGAAAAAGAGAGCAGGCGCCAGCAACAACCAAGCCAGCAAATTCAGGAAGCGGCGGTAAAAAATTTATTCCGTTAGATGAGAGCTATTACCAGCGTAATTATCGTCAAAATCCAGGATCAAGATAGATATGAATATTCCAGAGATTTTTCCCGGAGCCAAATTGCATTTTGCGGGGATCGGTGGTATAGGCATGAGTGGATTAGCCCAGATGTTCGCAGATCATAAATTCCAAGTCAGCGGTAGTGATCGAGGTTCAGAAAAACCAGAAAATCAGCGTATTATTGGGGCGTTAAGAAATAATGGAATCCAGATTTTTCCACAAGATGGGTCATTTATTCGTAGTGTAACGCCAGATTTTATCATTTATTCTTCAGCGTTAGAGAATGATAATCCAGATTTCATCGCGGCACCAGATATCCCACGGATTCACCGCTCAACTGCATTGGCAGCGATGGTGTCAGGAATGAACGATTGTGTCTCCATTGCGGTCAGTGGCAGTTCTGGGAAAACCACAGTAACCGCGTGGCTGGCTGAAACAATGTTTTTATGCGACATGGCGCCATCGTGTTTGAATGGCGGTTTGTTAAATCGTTTCAGTTCTGAATCAAATGCGGGAAATTATATTCATGGCGATGGCAATTATATGGTTTTCGAAGCCGATGAGAGTGACAAGAGTCTGACTGCTTATTCACCTGATTTTGCGATATTGATGAATATCGGCATTGATCATTATTCCAAAGCTGAGTTAATTAGCGTTTTTGGGCGTTTTATTGCCAAAGTGAAAACCGGTTTAGTGATCGAAAGAAATGCTTACGAATGTTTGAAAAATTTGATTCCGTCACGCTTGAAGGTTGTAGTTTTTGATGGTGGAGACTGGAATTTAAATAGTTGTCGCCATGAAAAAGAAAAATTTCTAGTGCGTATCAATGATTTACCAGAATTTGAACTTCCGATGAATGGCCGGCATAACGCAGTAAATGCTATGGCGATTATCGCAATGATGGCGATGTTGGGAATTTCGCCACAATATACTATTCTTAGCTTAAATGAATTCAAAGGGGTCTGGCGACGTTTTGATTTTGCTGGACGCATGAATTCAGGGGCAAGAGTTTATGATGATTACGCGCATAATGTTGAGAAGATTTCATCATGTATTCGTTCGGCGCAGGAATTAACGCCAGATGGCCGGATTTATGCGATTTTTCAGCCACATGGTTTTGCACCATTGAGCTTTATGCGCGAAGATTTATTGCCGGTACTGGAGCGAACGCTCAGAACAATTGACCGTTTTATTTTCTTACCACCTTTTTATGCAGGTGGCACCTCATCATTCAAGCCCACTTCGCAAGAGGTGGCGGATGAATATAACCGTTTGGGCATCCGCGAATATTCATGTTACCAGGAACGTGACGCCGTAAAGGTGTTGCTGGAGCACGAATGCTGTGCCGATGATTTAGTGCTGATCATGGGAGCGCGTGACAACTCATTATCCAGTTGGGCCAAATCTTTAACCGGTTAGACGTTTTCGGGTGAATGGATTTTTCGATATTCAAATGGCGTCATGCGCGAATTTTTACGGAACGCGCGGTAAAAACTTTCAATGTTCTCGAAACCACAGATAGCCGCGATCTCTTTAATCGAAAATTTGTTGTCCGCCAGCATGGTTCGGGCGTGGCGCAAACGGCAACGTAAAAGATATTGGTGCGGACTACTTCTGAGGTGTTGGCGAAACAGTGAGTAAAGATATGATTCGCTGGTATTCGCCCCTTTGGCAATCTGTTCAATTGATAACTGGGTGGAGAAGTTTTTTTCTATTATTTTGATGGAACGCGACAGTGGCAACGGATAATTTTCGGTCTTTTGTTGGCGCGTTGAAAGATAGGCCTCCCAAAAAACTTTGGCGTAAATTACTTTTGCCAAGATATTGTGGTCGGTGCGTTCGTCGTGCGCATGGCGCAAGGTTTCTTGGTGAAATTCACTGAATGCGTGTAAATCTTTCCATTTGGTCACGCGTGGCAGAATGCGTTGGTTTTTTGCGACTTTAAAACGCATGGAAAGGCAACGATACGGATTGACTGCACTCGTCAGGTGAATAGTTTGTTCGCCTCCAATATGCCAGAAAATTGTTCCCGGCCCAAATTCGCGCATTTCACCGCCAACCTCAAAAAAAATTATACCGCCAGTAATGATTTCAATCGATTCTTCGTCTTGCGGAATTTTTGCTGGCGTAATCATAGCATTAGCCGCCACAAAGTGCGAGACGCTTTTTAAACTAAGTATCTGGTTCATTTCCATATGTCAAATCAATATAAAGTAGTTTTTGTCAATTGTTGAGAATATTTTATGATGTATAATATATCAAAAGCAGTACTTTTTCAAATGTGTTGAGAAAATACTGAAAACTAATAGAACTAGGAGTTTTGATCATGTATCCAATTGCCGTGCAACTTTATTCATTACGGTCTTTAATGCAGAAAGGTTACGAAAAACAAGATTTTTTGCAAGTTCTCAAGTGGGTCGCTGAAATCGGCTACAAAGGTGTCGAGCCAGCAGGGTTTTGGGGTTACACTCCAAGAGAATTCAAGATTATTACCGACGATCTCGGGCTAGAGATCTGTTCATCACACTCACCGTGGTTTCGTGATCCCAAAGATGTCCAGAGTATTTTTGACACCGCTAACGAACTTGGGTTGAAAACTGCTTGCTGTGGTTTTGGCCCTGATGATTTCAAAGATGTAGACAGTATTAAACGCACTGCCGAAAAAGTTAATGCGCTTCAAGAGGCTGCGGCCAAAGGTGGACTGACGCTGTTTCAGCACAATCATGCTTACGAATTTAGCATGATTGATGGGCGGCTGGCTTACGATATTTATCTGGAGCATTGCCCGAATATCAAATTTGAGATAGACGCTTATTGGTCGGCAAATCATGGAGCTAACGATCCAGTTGCTATGACTCGTAAATTTCGTGACCGTTGTATTTTGCTTCACATGAAAGATGGGATTTTTATAGAGGGAATAAACATGTTGCCGCTTGGCACTGGCAAGATGGATATTCCAGGCGTCATTGCAGCGACAGATCCAGCGGTCAATAAATGGATTATTGTTGAGCTAGATAACTGCGCCCTTGACATGATGGTCGGGATTAAATCCAGTTATCGTTATTTAGTCGAAAACAAGCTGGGCATTGGTAACCAATAACGGAGATTTACCATGATGAAAAAAATGAAAGTAGGCGTAATCGGTTGCGGCATGATCAGTGATGCGTATTTTAACGCTGCCACCAAGTTTGAGGTTATTGAGGTCATTGGCTGTACTGATTTGAACATGGAAGCGGCACAAAAAAAAGCTGAACAGCACAATGTCAAAGCGATGACGGTGGATGAATTGATGAACAGCAAGGATATTGAAATCGTTATAAACTTGACTGTTCCCAAAGCTCATGCTTCGACTATTACCCGCACTCTTGAGGCGGGGAAACATTCATATTCCGAAAAGCCTTTCGGCATAAATGCTGAAGAGACAACCGCGATCATGAAGTTAGCGACCCAAAAAGGATTACGGGTGGGATGTGCGCCAGACACTTTTTTAGGCGGAGGTCAACAAACCGCCAGAAAATTGATTGATGATGGTTGGATTGGAAAACCGCTTGCTGGCACCGCTATCGTGATGGGCAGAGGCCCCGAAAAATGGGCGAATGCGCCATTTTTCTACGACATCGGCGGGGGCCCTATGCTTGATTTGGGGCCGTATTATATCACCGCATTGGTCAATCTGCTTGGGCCAGCGAAAAGTGTTACTGCGGTTGCCTTCAAAGGTTCAGAAACCCGTACTTGTGGCCCAACTTCGGTTCCTCCTTATAAAAGCTATCCGGTGAATGTTACAACTCATTTGAGCGGTATGGTGGAATTTGTTTGCGGCGCAGTTATTACGGTTATTACCAGTTTCGAGGTTCGTAAACACGGCCATCATCCAATTGAAATTTACGGGACTGATGGTACGATTCAAGTACCAGACCCCAATACTTTCGGCGGTCCAGTGAGGTTATTTCGAGCCGGTTATGAAAACTGGGTTGATGCGCCACTTTCTCATATCTACACTGAACCTTCACGCAGTATTGGTGTTGCCGATATGGCTTATGCAATTCAAAAAAACCGCCCGCATCGCGCCAGCGGCGAATTGGCCAATCACGTTCTCGAAACGATGATGGCATTTGACAAGTCTAGCCAAGCCGGTGCGAAGATAAATTTGAAAACGACGTGCATTCGTCCTGCGGCTTTGCCATTAGGATTAGAAGCCGGCAAGTTAGATTAATTCAATTTAAGAAATAGGCGGAATTAGGGGAAATAAAATGGGCAATAGCCGTTAAGATGTTAGCTTAACTTTAATTCTTAATTAGCGCGCGCATAATGCGCGCGCTAATTTAAGATTATATTTAGATCATTTATAAATATATAATGACAGTTCAAAATTGCATTTAAGTTTAACCATGTTTTCGGACATCACTTCATAATTTATAGTTTGCGGTTCATCTTACGCAGGAGCTTTGATTTATCCTGTGAGGTGAGTATATTATTCAGAGTATCGAAGAAATAATACAACCGTTTATGGAGGATTTATGAAGGAGTTTTTAAGCAAGGCTAAACTTGAAAAAAGTATTGTCAATCAAGCGTTTGGTGATTTTAAGGTTTATCCTGAATCGATTTTTGTGAAAAATGGCGCAATCGTAGCGATGGCACGCAATGATCAGGAAAAGTTTTTGATTATCTCAGCTCCTGCTGGAAATGAACTTTTTGACGCTTTTGATGGTAAAAATATTGCTTCACTAAAGAAAGCTCCTTTAAATGCTATTAATGCCGCAGTATTGCGCCGTTATTTCCCTTGGACTACTCCGATATCACTGCGCGATCGCAAAACTACTATTGGTTGTGGCGATCGTTTGGGGTTAGCGAGTGCTGGTCATATTGCCGCAATTCGCCAATTTCAAGCTACTCCAGTGTTGGCGCAACAATCTATACGCGAACTGGATATGACTGGACGCACTTATCGCCAAGTCGTTGATGATACCGTTTTTTTAGTATTCCAGACCGGTTTTCAAGATGGCTATGGTGCTGATGGCGACCATTTGAAAAAAATCAGTGACATTGATGTGGCGTTGGCGGCGGATATGCCAATGATTACCCTTGACCTTTCTGACGTAATGTTAGCGGCGGCTGGAGACTGGGATCAAAAGCAGGTTGACGAGGCATTTGCTCAACTTGATAAAGTTGAATGCAAAAGAGTCATGGATAGTTATTTAGGGAAAAAATTTGGTCATGGTTCTGCTGAGTTTGAGATGACTGCTGAGATCATTCGCCGTTGTACTGTAATGTACGGCAAAGCGTTAGATTTTGGAAAGACAGTTTACGACCATTTGAAGTCAAAACGTGGGAATAAGTTTGATTTAGAGATTTCGATCGATGAAACAACTTCTCCGACACTACCGTCACATCATTATTTTATTGCACGCGAACTCAATTTTCGCGGTGTTGAATTTACTTCATTGGCGCCGCGTTTTATCGGAGAATTCCAGAAAGCCATTGATTATATCGGTGATTTAGCGGAATTTGACCGTCAGTTCAAGGTTCATGCTGATATCTCGAAAGCGTACGGCGGTTATAAAATTTCTGTTCATTCCGGCAGTGATAAATTTGCGGTTTATCCGACGGTTGGTTCAATGACTGACATGCGGTTACACCTTAAAACTGCTGGAACCAGTTGGCTTGAAGCGGTTCGCGTGATCTCGCGTCGTGATCCAGTACTTTATCGTAAAATCCACAAAAAAGCGTTGGCATCGTTTAACGACATGTTGCGTTTGTACCATATTACTGCTGATATAACTAAAATTGGCGACGTGGATAAAATGGCTGATGCTGATTTGCCGGCACTGTTAGAGATGGCGGAAGCACGCCAACTGCTTCATATTACTTATGGACCAATTTTGAAAGATCCGGAACTTCGTCCACTCTTTTTTGCGGCTATGCATAAATTTGAAGACGATTACACTTGTACAATAGAGAAACATTTTGAGAAGCATTTAAGACTGCTCGGTGTTCCTGAAAAATAACCCGTCATTCGGATTTCTGGAGTGATTTTACTGAAGATCACTTCAGAAATTTCAACTTGGAACGAAATTCATGAATTTATTATTCATTGGCGATGTAGTGGGGTGTAGCGGTCGCCAAACGGTGATCGAAGCAATACCAGAACTGCGTCGCGAATTCAAATGCGACTTTGTAATTGTCAACGCGGAAAATATTGCTGCTGGTTCCGGCATGACCGCTAAATGTGTACGGCAGTTTGACGGTTATGCGGATGTTATTACCAGTGGCGATCATGTTTGGGACCAAAAAGGTTTTGAAAATGAGATATCTAATTTGCCAAATGTTTTGCGTCCTGCCAATTTTCAACGTGATCAACCGGGGCAGGGGTGGAAAGTGTTTGCTCATCCAGGTGGCGGACGTATCGCAGTTATAAATTTGTTGGGTAAGGTTTTTATGCGTGACAGCGCGTATTGTCCTTTTGAGACAGTTGAAGAGATTCTAAAGCAGCTTCCGGTGGAGGTCAAAACGATTGTGGTTGATTTTCACGCCGAGGCCAGTAGTGAAAAGATGGCGATGGGTTATTTTTTAGACGGCAAAGTGACAGCGGTTCTGGGAACTCATACTCATGTTCAGACTGCTGACGCCAAGATTTTGCCGGGCGGAACTGCTTTTATTAGTGATACCGGAATGGTTGGAGCTGAATATTCGGTGCTGGGTCGCACAGTTGAATCCGTGTTGGATAAATTTCGTTCCGGCATGCCTCGGAGGTTGCCAGTGGCGGACGGTCCGGTACGTTTAGACTCGGTAGTGGTAACTTATAACCCGGATGATGGACGAGCTGTCGCGATACAAAATATTTCGCGAATTTTTAAAGATGAAACGAAGGAGTTGATTTGAAAGTGAAGATAGAGAAATTACCAGAAATAAATTTTGTTAGAGTTGATATTTTGATTAATCTGGCGCTGGATGATGATTTAGGAGTTAGTGAGGACGTTACGACAAAATCAGTGATTCCTGAGGATGTAGTTGCCAGCGCAGTTTTTATCTGTAAAGAAGATTGTGTTTGTGCAGGTTTACAGGTCGCAGAACGTGTTTTTATGACGATTAATCCCAGTATTCGTTGGGAAGCCCTCGTGAGTGAAGGTGAATTTTGTCCTGCGGGAACAATATTAGCAAGAGCCTCCGGAAACGCACGCTCGCTGTTAACTGGCGAACGTACTGCTTTAAACTTTCTACAACGTCTTTGTGGCATTGCGATGACTGCGCGACTCTACGCAGAACAGATAGCCGATACAAAGTGTAAAATATTAGATACTCGTAAAACAACTCCTGGCTGGCGTAATCTTGAAAAATATGCAGTTGCCGCAGGTGGAGCCGTTAATCACCGCATGGGCTTGTATGATCGAGTTATGATCAAAGACAATCATCTTGAGTTGGCAGGGTTGGAAGGCGAGGGCGCAATTAAGCGAGCAGTAAAACGTGCTCGCAAACGTTTTCCCAAGTTGGAGGTTGAGGTTGAAGCTGATACTCTTGAAGAAGTAAAAGAAGCTTGCCAAGTTGGCGTTGAATACATTCTATTAGACAATATGAATGATGACACGATTGCGGAAGCTGTGAAAATTAATGCAGGACGTTGTAAGCTTGAAGCGAGCGGAGGGATTACTATCGAACGTTTGCCGCGCTTGGCGGCACTCGGCGTTGACTTTATTTCGGTTGGTGCGCTGACCCATTCAGTGAAATCCAGTGATATTTCGATGGATATTGCTATTCAGTCGGAGAAATCGTAATGATTGCACGACTTAAAGGGATTTTGATTGATTCTAGCTTCAATCAAGTCATTATTGATGTCAATGGAGTTGGCTATCTGGTCTTTATTCCGGTCAGCACTTTTGACACATTACCGCTACCTGGTCATGAGGTTACGCTTTTAATCGATACTTTGGTTCGTGAGGACGCGATCAATCTTTACGGATTCGCTACTAAGGCTGAAAAAGTTCTTTTTGAGCAGTTAATGACGGTAAACGGCGTTGGTGCTAAACTAGCATTGGCGATTTTGAGTTCAATGTCGACAGCGACTTTTTGTACCGCGATTATGAGTGGCGATATTGTTACAATGAAAACAATTCCGGGCGTTGGCAAAAAAACGGCAGAACGTTTGGCTTTGGAGATGCGTGACAAAATCGACAAATTAGCCATCGCAGCGAATGGTTCAGAGCTCGCCGTTGTCGGAGCACCAAATGTACCGGAGAAATTACGCGAAACCGTGAATGATGCCATTCGCGCGCTTGAGGGGTTGGGTTATAAGCGCGATCGTATCACCAAAATTTTGAATGACTTAGCGTCCAATTTGGATGAAGCTGAATTTACGCTGGAAAATTTGATCCGTAACTCGCTTCGTATCCTAAATTCTTGAATCCAAATGATTGTAAAAACCTCATTGCTGAGGTATTATACTCGTTTGCCAAACAACTTAAAATGACGAGATAATATTATGGGAATTAACCAACTACGCGATAAAATAGATCAACTTGATCAACAAATTGTTAAATTAATCAATGAGCGCTATCAACACGTTAAAGGGATTGGAGCGATTAAACAAGCAGAGAATCAGCCGATTTATGTGCCTGAGCGTGAAAAACGTGTTCTCGATATGGTTTGTGCGATTAATGAAGAATATGCAGGACTTGTTAAGCCTGAAACTCTTAGAGCGATTTACCGCGAAATTATGTCCGGTGCCATCAATCTGGAGTCACCGATCAAAGTTTCATTCTTGGGTCCACGTGGTACATTTTCCCACGAAGCAGCGATTCAACGTTTTGGCACTAGTGTCGATTTTATTGAGGCATTGAGTATTAAGGCAGCGTTTTTGGATGTTGAAACTGGGCGCGCTGATTATGCTTGTGTTCCGGTTGAAAACAGCACCGAGGGCGCGGTTAGCTATACTTTAGATACGCTGGTGAATTCACACGCGGAAATCTGTGCTGAGATGAACGTAGCCGTTCACCATAACTTGTTGGCGCGTTGTGCCAAAGAAAAGATCAATAAAATTTATAGCCATGAGCAGATTTTCGGGCAATGCCGTAATTATTTAGCGACAAATTTTCCAAAAGTCGAGCAGGTCGTGGTCAGTAGTTCTGCTCGTGCCGCGAAAATGGCGGCGGATGAACCGAACGCTGGAGTGATTGCTGGATTAGTTGCTGCCGAGGTTTTTCAACTTTATGTGCTTGAGCGGAATATCGAAGATTTCTCTCACAATAATACACGTTTTTTTGTTATTTCACGTCAAAAAACGGAACCTACTGGTGATGATAAAACTTCAATCTGTTTCTCTGTAAATGACCGGGTCGGGGTTTTACATGACGTGCTGAAGCCATTTAAAACTGGCAATATTATGATGACGATGATTGAGAGCCGACCGATGAAAACCAATAACTGGGAATATTGCTTTTTTGTCGATGTGTTAGGGCATCAATGTGACCCAGCAATCAAAGCCTGCTTCGCTGAAGTTTCCGAGAATTGTCGAATGTTCAAAATATTGGGTAGTTATCCTCGCAGTTCAGCTGAATAAATTTAAAATCTAGGAATTTTATGAATGATAAAAGAATGTCGGTGAGGAAGCTTGAATCCCAAGCCCGTGCTTGCCGCGATGTATTACAATTAGCGATGGAAGCGGTCTTTATTGAAAAACGCCCTGTCGATCGGGCTTTGAAAGCATTTTTACGCGAGAATAAACAGTTCGGCTCACGTGATCGCCGTTTACTTGGCGACGTAGTATTTGCTGTTTTTCGCTGGTGGGGAGCGTTGCGTAAATTATTTGACCAAGAAGAGTTAAAATTGATCGAGACCGAAGTCCCGGAAATCACTTTCAATGGCGCGGCTGCGTTGATGCTTGGCGCGATGATCATGGAAAAACGCGAATTGCCAGAAATTGCTTCCATTTGGGCGAGCGAACTTGGATTGCGCCCGTCTGAAGTCAATGACCTGTTGGTTACTGGAAAAGCCTCGGACGGTCTTGATGGCTGGAGGGTTCTAAACTTGATCCGCACCGCGCTTCGTCGCGATGTCACAAAATCAATGAAGTTGACCCCTTTGGATATGGTTCCAGAGTGGTTCCCCAAATATTTGCCCGCTGGGACTAATACTGAAAAACTGGCGCAATGGATGCAACGTCGTCCCCCGATGTGGTTACGAGTTCAAGGGACTGATCCTACCGAATTGGCAGCTTCAATGCATATTCGTTACGGCTTGAAGATCAAACAACATCCGCTGATGAAAAACTCATTGAGCGTTGCCGCCACACGAATTAATCTTTATACCCTCGAGGAATATCGCAACGGACTGATTGAGGTTCAAGATCTTGCTTCTCAGGTGATCGGCAGTGTTTGCGCACCTAAGAGCGGCGAACGTTGGTGGGATGCTTGTGCTGGCGCGGGTGGAAAAACTTTACAGTTAGCCGATTTAATGGAGCGCAAAGGCACCGTAGTGGCGACTGATATTCGCAGTTACAAGTTGGATGATTTGAAGAAGCGCGCCCGCCGTTCTGGTTTCCCAAATATCGAATGCCGCGAATGGAATGGTAAGCCGCTGCATGGAAAACATCAGAAGATGTATGATGGCGCGTTGGCTGATGTTCCGTGCAGTTGTTCTGGAACTTGGAGGCGCAATCCAGATGCGCGCTGGAGCATTGCGGAAGAAGAGATCGTGGAGATGGCTGAACTCCAGCTCTCGATTTTGAATAGTATTTCCAGCGGTGTCAAGGACAAAGGCACTTTGGTTTATGGAACTTGTTCAATCTGCGAACCTGAAAACCGTGATGTCGTAGAAAAATTTTTAGCGACTCATCCAGATTTCAAGCTAGAAAAATTCATTAATCCGTTGACCGGTGAAGAGTGCGACGGTATGTTGCAAGTATTTCCATGGGATGGTGATTGTGACGCAATGTTCGTCGCCAAAATGCGCCGCCAATAACGCAACTGAAAAGCTTGATTTTAAACTTATAACTTCACGCGCGCATAATGCGCGCGCGAAGTTTAAATGCGCATTAGATTTTTAAATAAGGAATAAATATGAGCAAAAAAATTTTGGTTTTAGGCGCGACCGGTGAAATCGGTGGTAGGATTGCGCGTCTGGCAGTTGATGCAGGACATCAAGTATGTGGCGTAAGTCGTGGTTTAAACCATCGTGAACAAGTTGATTTAACTGGCGTTGAGATGTTAATTGGCGATAAATCAGATGAGACTTTCGTACGTGATAAGCTCGCAAAAATGGATATTGACGTTTTAATTGATTCAGTGCCTAACATTAAAAATATCGAGTCTTATTCTAAATACCTCAAGCAAGTAAAAAACTTCTTCTTTTGCAGTTCGACTGGTACTTTTGTGCCTTTGCAATATTTTCCCGCGGACGAAAAACACCCCTGGCGTGACGAAACTGCAGTTAATTTCTATTCTCAATCTGTTCGTGATGCATATATCTTGGAGTTATGGAAAAAAGAAAAATTCCCTGGCACTATTTTCCGCCCGACTAATATCATTGGTCAAGGTCGTGTACCGTTGGAACTATGGGGTGCGCGCGATATTGAATTTTTCCGAAAATTAAAAAGAGCTGAAACAATTACCATCGCTCCTTGTGAGCATATCATGGTGCAGTCCGGATATAACTGGGATTTGGCCAGTGCGTTTGTTAAAGCGATTGATCAACCCGAAGCAGTCAGAGGTGAAATTTTCATTATTTCATGTAAACATGCTATTACCCTGGGGCAATATCTACAAACTGCGATAGATTTTCTTGGTAGCAAATCTAACATTGAACATTGTCCGGCTGAAAAACTCAAGGATATTTATCCGGAAGTAACCATGAAGTTCCGAATGGATTTCCTTTTACAACCGATGTGTTTGGACATTAGTAAAGCAGAAAAAACCTTCGGCTATGCTCCAACTCGAACAACCCAGGAAGGCTTGATCGAAGCCCTTCAATGGTGCAAAAACACCGGTTTATTATGACAAAGGATGTTCAACTATTGTGAGCTACAACGATAAAAAATTGGGACTCAACCATGGCTAGAGGTAAACCTGAAAAATATATTGGTTTAGCGGCGAAAATTCGTCGCATGATCCAAGATGAAAAAATGAAGCCCAACACTTTGTTACCATCGGAACGCAAGTTGTCAGCACATTTCGAGGTCAATCATTTGACCTTGCGCAAAGCTTTGCGGGTGCTTGAACACGAAAATCTTCTTTATAAGGTTCCAAGCGTTGGCAATTATACCGGTTCTCGACCAAATCTTGGTAAAGGGCGGCAGTTGATTGGCTTTATGTTTCCAGATCATGAGATATTTTTTTATAACATCCTAGCCGAGCTGGAAGGGAAACTATCCAGTGCTGAATTGCATCCAGTAATTCAGTTGACCAACAGTATTAAACGCAAAGAGGAAGATTTTATTGAGTTTTGTCGCGCAGAAGAGGTCGCGGCATTGATTGCCGTGCCGAATAGCGAATGCCGTCAGGCTTACGAAAATCTACCTTTCCCCGTGCTCTTTTTTGATATTTTTATCTCAGACTTACAGATTCCTTATGTGATTTCTGATGACAGCGAAGGAAGCGCCAAAGCGACCCGACATTTGATTGACCAAGGGCATCGCCGAATCGCTCATGTTGGCAGTTTACACGAGCGGACTTCGGAACTGCGCGTTAAGGGCTATTTAGACGCTTTGCGAGCTGCCGGCATTGAATCACGTCCCGAATTTATCAAACGTAAAGAGCCAACAAGGCAATGGGGGTTTTACGCAGTTCGAGAACTCTTCGCTTTGCCAGAACCGCCAACGGCAATAACTTGCGGCAACGACACTATTGCGGCTGGCGTGCTGCGCGCGTTGCCACAACGCGGCATCAAAGTTCCTCAGCAGTGTGCAGTAACTGGATTTGGCAACACTTCGATTGCCGAAGACCTTGATCTAACCAGCGTCAGTCAGCATACGCCTAAAATTGCCACGGCACTTTGGAATCTGATGAATATGCGTTTTCAGGGTAAAGATATTCCATTAGAAACCACGATCCATACCACTCTTCAAGTTCGAGGTAGCAGTTCCGGCGAACTCAAACATCGGTAAATGGACAATTTGTACATTTTAAAATCGGCTGTTAAACCTATTTTGGGTTAACATTCTATCAATAGATATTTGACATTCTAAATCCGTTTATTTCGAACACTCACTGTTTCTCTGCAATTTTCCTCATTTTTGCTTATGTATTGGAAATGATGCTTTTGTAGGTTTAAATATCTTGTCGTTGTAGATGGTTAATTGTCGTCTCAAGTTTATGGTTTGAGGTTGATATGAATTTTTCGGCTGTATATTACAACTCAATATTTTGAAATCAATTACACCTAATATGGAATAAAAATGGATAAATGTATTATAACTTTTGCAAGATCCTGGATTTCGCTAGTTTTGACCCGGAAACTGGGAGAAAACGGTATCAGAGTAATTACGGGAGATGTGACTAGGTTGGCACCAGCCAGCTTATCGCGCTTTTCTTATGAGTCATTTACCTATCCAGACAGTTTTGATGAGCCTGAAAGATTCATTGACAAACTGGTTGAGGTGGCAGAAGCTCATTATGAATCAAACGGTAATCTGGTACTGATTCCGCAGAATCAAACCTGTTTTGTGGTGGCAGCGCATCGCCATAGATTTGAAGGCTTGGTAAAAATGGCTCTTCCTAGTCTGGAGAAGTTGGAACAGGTACATGACAAAGGAGCGCTAGCTGAACTTTGTAAACATCAAAATATTTGGGTACCGCCCACTATTGTCGCAAAAGAACGAGAAGAATTCAAAGATAGAGCTATAGAAATAAAATATCCAGCATTTGTCAAATTACGAAAAAGTTCAGCGTCTGTGGGGATTGAAAAGGTTGATAATGCCGATAAAGCGATCGAAGTCTTTGAGCGACTAATTGATGATTTTGACCTTTCCAGTGAACAGTATCCAGTTTTTCAACAGATGGTCGAAGGGCAAGAATTATGTTCGGCATTTCTCCTTGAAAACGGCAAGCCTAGAATGGAGATGACTTATCGTAATCTTCGACAATATCCAGATGGAAGAGGGATTGGTTTTTTGCGAGAAACTGTCGATGCCAAAAATCTTGAAGCCACTGGAATAGAACTCCTTGGGGCACTTGAATGGCATGGGGTCGCTGAAATTGATTTTATTGTCGATGAGGATGGGCGTCATTGGTTAATTGACGTAAATCCCCGTTTTTGGGGCGGACTCGCTCAAAGCGTGGAGTCAGGGTGGAACTTTCCCTTGAAATATTATCAATTAGCCGCGGAAGGCCACGTTGAGCCGTTTAAAACTGCGGCGAAGGATATTAAAACTTTTAATCCATGCTTGGCAATGTTACATGCCTTCGAGGAGTTGACAAAATCGAGTTCAGCACAAAAAGAGATTACAGAGGCCATGGAGGAGCTCAAGAATAACTTTAGCCATGAAGCATTAAGCTCAATGAGTGGCTTTATTAGTAAACTTGGCAGTATAGTGAACCCTCGAGAACGCTTCGTGAAAATTTTCGAATTGTTGGACGAATCACGAGGTGCATTTGATGAATTTTTCCAATGGGATGACCCAATTCCTGTATTGGGTTTGCTGTATCCGCTGATGATATTTATTAAAAACAGAAAAGTGTCTCTGGATAGCTTAGTTCCAGGAGGTAAGCCAAAATAAGCATGAAACTCATCTTCGACATTGGTATTTTTGCTTGCTGAGTATATCTTACTTATATTTAGTTTTTAACCCAAGGAGAATAAAATGGCCCACAAACCAATGAATTTTGCTGTTATCGGCTGCGGCGCATTAGCGCGTGGCATGCATGTACCGAATATCGCCAAATCTTCAAAAACTGTTCTGCATACTTGTTGCGATCTGTCTGACGACGCGCTTAAGGAGTGCAAAGAGGTTCACGGAAGTTTAAATATATCAAAAGATTGGCAAGCAACGATAGCTGACCCTGAAGTTGAAGCGATCTGTATCGCTACGACTGAAAAACTGCGGTTGCCGTTGATTAAGTTGGCGGCCGAATACAAAAAACCCGTTTATGTTGAAAAACCTTTGGCGTTGACCTTGGAAGAAGTTTACCAAATTCGTGAGATTGTTAAAAGTAGCAAGATCCCTTTCTGCGTCGGACATAATCGGCGCAGTAGTCCGGCTATGATTGAGGCACATCGGATATTTCGCGAACAGATGGAAAATCCACAACCTTGCAATTGGCGTTGGGATCGTGAAGGCGCATCCCGGCCAGTCCGTGAGGATGATGGCATTGCCGCATTCAGTTGTCGTATCAATGACGATTGGTATTCTTGGAAAAGTTGGGTTTTCGACAAAACTCAAGCTCCACATGGTCCGATGTTGTTCGAAATGACCCATTTTACTGATTTATGTAATTGGTTTTTAAACAGCGAACCAGTTGAAGTCGTGGCCATGGAAACGGGTATGCTTAATCATGCGATTGTAGTAAAATACGCAGGTGGCGAAATTGCAACGATGATGTTGTCCGCTAACGGTTCATTCGCTTATCCTAAGGAACTCTACGAGGCGATGGGTAACGCCAGCGTTGTCGCTTGCGATCACATGTGCGAGGTTCGTACAGCTGGTATTAAAAACGCCCCAGCGCGTATTACTTACCCTTTCATAAAGGATCGTCATCCAGAGATTGGGAAACAGGGTGGTATTGCTGGTTGGCTGGAGAAAAAAGCCGCAGCTTGTCGTGAATCTGAAGAACAGAACGACCAAAGCTTGCAGTTTACCGCTGAACCCGACAAAGGGCATGCTCATGCAATGAATCATTTTGTTGATGAAATTCGTGGCGAAGGTCCAGTAGTTTGTGGCATAGACGACGCGGTCATGGCTACCAGAGTAGCGTTTGCTGCAGTAAAATCAGCGCAAGAAAACCGCATTGTAAAACTGTCTGAAGTCTAATTCAACGTTTCAATGAAAGTAGCACAGGCATCCCTGCCTGTGTTTGGTTTCAAACATAGTCAAAAATATTTGAACTGGATATGGAGCGCGGACGTCTCGTCCGCATATCATTTAGTGGCACGAAAAAAGCGTTGTTCGTAGGTGAAAATTTTAGATTGATTATCGAGTTTTCCAAGCCAGCATTGGGGCTCTGCGTTCTCAGATAGCGCCATAACTTGTCTGGATTGCGGAATATTTGCACAATGTTTGTGCTTGTTGCTACCACATCTGGATGAAATTATAATGTAAAATGATTTCTTAATTCGCGCGCGAATTTAAAAAGCAGTTACAACGCGTACATCCAAGATATTAAAGACCTTAAATTTCTTAATTCCCACACTCCGCGCTATCTAACTTCCATTGCGCCTTGGCGTGGAGTTTCTCGCTTCCTTTGTGTACTTTGCGCCTTCTTTGTGAGCTTGGTGGTTAGAATCCCCACTTTCCCCGTTCTAATTCTTAGATTACGTAGGTTTTTAATGGCGGGAAACCGTTAAATTCTACTGCGCTGTAACTGCTGGTGTAGGCGCCGGTAGAGAGCCAGTAAAGGCGATCCCCGATGGCTAGATTAAGCGGCAATTCATACTGATAATCTTCATACAGAGTATCAACGCTATCACAAGTGGGTCCAGCCAGAATACATTTTTCTGCTAACCCCTTCTTAGTCGTATAAAGTGGGTATTTTATGGATTCGTTTAGAGTTTCCATCATACCATTGAATTTACCAACATCGGTATAAACCCAACGTTCCAACGCAGTGCGTGATTTGCGTGCGATTAGTACGGTCTCAGTCACCAACACTCCAGCGTCAGCAACCAATGAACGTCCCGGTTCAACAATGATTTCTGGAAGATCGTCGCCAAAGTCTTCTTGGAGGTAGCGCGTGATCTCTTTTGCATAAACGTCGATGCTATTGGTTTTTTCAATATAGTGGGCAGGAAAGCCGCCACCCATGTTGATACATTTTAGTTTAATATCTTCTTCCGTAACCCAGTCGAACAGGTATTTGACTTTGGCGATAGCGTTATCCCAAGCGGCGATGTCACGTTGTTGCGAGCCCACGTGGAAAGAGATACCATAGGGATCAAGATCGAGTTTTTTAGCTAAAACTAATAGGTCGTAGGCCATATCGGGGTTACAGCCGAATTTACGTGATAGTGGCCAATCGGCGGTCATGAGGCCTTCAGTCAGGAGGCGGACGAAAATCTTAGAGCCTGGCGCTGCTTTGGCAATATTTCTCAGGTCGGATTCACTGTCAGTCACGAATAAGCGGATTCCAGCATCGTAAAATTCTTTAATGTCAGCAGTTTTCTTAATGGTATTGCCGCAACTTAGACGTTCAGCTTTGACGCCAAGGCTGAGCAGTTTACGCAATTCATAGACCGACGCGACATCAAAGTTTGAACCAAGCGTATTCAGTAGGGTAATGATCTCTGATGCGGGATTAGCTTTAACGGCATAGTATATTTTCGCAAACGGTATGTTTTCGCATAATTCGATATATTTTTGGCGCACAATATCTTCCAATACTAACTGGAAAGGGGTTTCCAGTTGATCCGAAAATGACATAATCTGGTTCCATTCTTTTTCGGAAAAAAAATCATTTACGTTTACTCTCAATGTTCACGAGCTCCATTTTTAAATTTGTTTATTTATTTTGACAGTGTCGGCATAATTTGACCTAAAGACATAAAACCATTGGTGCTAGTTATACACGCTTGGAAGCCATTATCAAACGATCAGGTAGTTTCCTTTCTTGTTTTTTCTGAAAAATCCTGAAATCTCTGTAATAAACCTATAATATAATCTATTGAAAAATCCATTCAAGCTTTAAGAGATGAAATATCCAAGAAACAATAAATTTAGTCAATTGAAAAAGTAAATG
>DLIO01000129.1 GCA_002483765.1 Lentisphaeria bacterium UBA7640
ACACAAAATGCAGAAGAGCCCAAAAAACATGTTTCGTCGCGAAAAACGAAAAGGTTTGTGAAAATCCAATGTCCGATTTTTACGTTAATCGAAGTGATTATTTCGCTGGCGATTTTAGGGCTAAGCCTCGTCTCGTTGTTGACCTTGGCTAACTCTTCGCAGCAACGTCTGTTCAAGGCCCGCGAGCGTTGGCATACTGCCCACATGTTGACTCAAGCCGCAGAATATTATTTGTTGCAACCCTCAGAAGAGCCGGAACCGATTTCACGAGATTTTTTTGATTATCCAGATTTCGCAGTTAATTACCACTATGATGACGCTCTTGATATTCCTGAAGATTTCACTGGAATTGTCGGTCAACCAACCTTACGTTGCTGTATTATTGAATTAGTTCGTGGCTCAGATCGCCAACCCGTCGAAACCATTAAAATAGATCGGATATTTTATGATACCACGCTTGAAGACTGAATCCGGATTTTCACTACTGGAGATGATCGCGGCTACCGCAATTATGGCGCTGGTTGCGTTACTGGTTGGAACATCGATCAATATTTTTTATCGCAGCTATATGCAAGCCCAACGTATCGGCACCGAATTGTCACGTAACCAGGCTATCGATCGCATCGCTGACGCGTTTATCGCTAATGCAGTGCCATTTGAATGGCGCAATGACAATCTTGAAAATAACTTCGTTTTTAAAGGTGAAACCAATGAACTATGGCTTACTGCGCTGCGGCGTTCTTATGGCGACGATAGCGCGCTGTGGTTTATTCGTCTTTATCAAGATGGCGACGACTTAAAGTGTGATTATTCACCGACGCCATTATTGCCATGGCTTGATATCAATGATCATCAATACAAAACCGAAACTATCTCCTCCAATGTGCGCTCAATATCGTTACTTTATGCCGAAATACGCGATCAGAAAATTGAATGGCTGGATACTTGGGACGAAGATGACCACGAAGCTATTCCACTGGCCATTCAACTAAAAATAGAATGGCAAGATGGAAGCGTAGAACGCTGGTTGCGCCGCACTGCTGGTTCCAGCAGTAATTCCACCTATGGCCAACGGCGAGAACCCATATTATGAACAAAAAACACGACCATGAACGTGGCGTCGCGCTGATTGCGGTGCTTTGTTTGATTTTTACCGCTGGTCTGTTGGTCGGCGCACTAGTGATGATTGCACAAATCCACACTGTGAATATTGGCGCGGCCACTGCCATTGCTCGTTCCAAATATATCGCTGAAGGATCTCTGAACCGCATTCAATATCTAATCGAAGCTGACCGCGAATTATTCGAATCAGTTAATAACACCGAAACTAATTATGGCGAATACGATCATGACCGCTTTTTACCGGACAGCGTTGACCGGGAAATCAATTATTATGGCACTATCGTCAAATATCGCATTGTCAATGGCGCCAGCGGCCTACAGATGGCGCAAAACCGCTATCGACAAAGCCTGAATATGTTGCGCTCAACTTTAACCGGCGCCGACACTGTTAACGATAAAATCACGATACTGGCCAACCGGATTGCCGATTATGTCGATTCTGATGACAATACAGGAACTGATGGCATGGAAAAAGGGGATTATGAAGAATTGGAGATGAACAATTTGCCGCGCAACGCCCAATTTCAATTTCGTGAGGAACTTCGCTGGATTCCTGAAATCAATGATATTTTGCCAGTTGATAAGAATGGACGCTTCTCACTGGTGCGCTTGCCATCAATCAGTGAAAATATCCGGCCTGACCTTTACACCGCGTCATGGGCACAGTTGCGTATTTACGGTGGGCTGGACGAAAAACAGGCCGCCGAGGTGATGAACGCGCTAACCATCTGGCGCAGAGAAAAAACTCCGCTCGGAGACCTGATAGACCCCCTACTCCTAGGCACAGTGTTAAATCGTTTTTCTATTGCACCCTCAAATTACTACAGCATTATCATTGAGCATGCCATCGATGGTGATCGCCCCACTTCACGTTTAGTGGCAACATTCAGAACCGCCGGCGCAGCTGGTCCCAACGATGGCATAATACGTTATCTAGAATGGTTGTGTTTCTAGCAAATATCAGAATAGTCGATTTCAGGATTTACGGTAAAATGCTAGAAATCACGTACAAGCGGATATCCCGCAGCAGAAGGCAGGTGCTATGATTAAAGCCCACGCGCGTTTTAGATTATATTGCTACTCGGTAAAACCTTTCTCTGTCATCGCATCGCGATTGACGAAATACGCCAGTCCTGTTTTCATCTTTTTAAAGCCAAGATTTTCGTAAAAACCTTCTTTGCCGGGCTTTGCATAAAGAATAACGTTAAAACTTGAAAGCTTTGAGAGCATCTCTTGTACTATAAATTTACCCAAACCGCGACCTTGGTAATTTTCCAAAACCGCACAGTCGTAAATAGCAGCTTGGCATACGCCATCAGAGATAGCGCGACCGAAACCAACCATTACCCCGTTATCAAACAAAAAAACCGTACAGTAACTTGCTTCAAAGGATTTTTTATGTTTTTCCGGCGAATGATAAGCCATACCAACCGATTTCAGCGTATCAGATACGTCATTCCAATCAATATTTTCAGTATCATATTTAATTTCGATTTTCATAAGATTTTAAAGCCTCAAAAAATTATTATCGATTCGTACATGTTATCTCGAAATTGGATGTTAAATACAGCAAAACTATTTTCTCCGTCTGCCATAACTCCTCATAATGTAATTTATTTATGATATTTATCAATTTGGTTATTGAACCTAAAGCTCACATTATGGACGCGAAAATTTATGACACTATCTACAACTGTAAAGCATGGATTTAATCATGCCGGAGTAAAACATGTTTATTGATAGGAAATAAACTCACTCAATGAAAGGTAAAAGTTTTGAAATTGACTTGAGAGTGGTTACATTAGTTTGTTACGAGTTTTTAACCATAAAAAATAAAAAGGATTTGGCAATGGCAAAGAACAGTTTGGCATGGAACAGAAGTGAAACTGACGAGAAATTGAATGATTTACTTTCTACTTTGGCAGAGGAGTATGCGATTTTTGACAACGGTACAGGTAAAAATCTTAAATTTATTCCGACAAATAACCCAGACATTTTAAAAGTCAGCCAAAAATCGACCAATGTGGTGATTGAATATGGTTCAATCGTTGCAGCGGCGCGCGGTATCGGGCATGCGTTGGCTGGTAAAAACATTGATGAAGATTGCGTTTTTAGTACGCTCGGGATTATGTTAGATTGTTCGCGCAACGCGGTTATGACTGTGCCATATTTGAAAAAATGGCTCCGCCGCTTGGCATTGATGGGCTATAATATGGTTATGCTTTATACCGAAGACACTTATCAGCTTCCAGACGAACCGTATTTCGGCTATATGCGCGGTGGTTACACGCTCGAAGAGATGCAGGAGGTCGATGCTTATGCCGCCAAATTGGGCATTGAAATGGTTGCCTGCATTCAAACCCTCGGACATCTTGAACATATTATTCGCTGGGGGCAAGCATATAGCGACGTCACCGACACTGATCGCGTGCTTCTGGTGGATGAAGAAAAAACCTACACGCTGATTAACAAAATGTTGACTTTCTGGGGCAAGGCATTTCGTTCCAGACGCATTCATATTGGAATGGACGAAACTCATGACCTCGGGCGTGGCCGTTTCATGGACAAGTTTGGCTATGAACGTGGCTTTGATATTTTTAACCGCCATTTAACCAGGGTCACTGAGATTTGTCAAAACATCGGCCTTAAACCGATTATTTGGTCTGACATGTATTTTCGCATGGGCAATCCGAATCAAGATTATTATGATCCAAAGACCGTTATTCCTGAAGATGTCAAAGCAATGATTCCATCCGACGTTACTCTGTGCTACTGGGACTATTATCATCGTGATGAAGCATTCTATACTGATTGGATTCGGCGCCATCGCGATCTAGGACATGAACCGCAGATGGGTTCTGGCGTTTGGACGTGGGCCTGTATGTGGTACGACCACGAACAAACCGTTGCGACGGTGACGCCATGCTTGAACGCCTGCCGTAAAGAGAAAGTTAAAGAGGTTTACTTCACAATGTGGGGCGATTTCGGTGCTTTTTGTGAGTACGATTCTTCATTAGCCGGCTTAGCATGGGCAGCGGATCTTGCTTACGGTGGCAAAGGAACTGATTCTGAAGTTGCGCCGTTATTTGAGGCTGTTTGCGGTGGTTCTTACCAAGATCAATTAACCGCAGCAGAAATCATGGTTAATTTAAAATCAAAGAGTGATAGACCAACCCGGTTTTTGACTCATCTAATTGTTTGGGATGATCCGATGCTCGGCATCGTCTGGAACGAATTTAAGCACTATGATACCAATGTTTGGAGTATTATTAATGACAAAATGGCCGAAGTTTATCAGACCTTGGCGCCGTCTGCCGGTAACACGGATGCTGGGGATATCGACTATGTTCGTAGTATTTGTGATTTTATAATCAAGAAAATTGCATTCCGTACGAAATTATTGCAAGCCTATCAAGCCAAAAACAAGACTGCACTCTCTGAGGTAATCACTAAAAACGTGCCAGAATGTATTGATGCGCTAGAAATTTTGACGGCATTATTCCGTCGTCAGTGGTTGCGCCGCAACAAACCGTTTGGTTTAGAGATTATGCAGATCCGTTTTGCCGGTCAAGCTGCGAGATTGCAAGAGACAGCGCAGCGAATCCAAGAATTGCTTGATGGGACGATTAACTCCATTCCAGAGATTGAAGCTATTGAAGCCAATCCGAATCCAGTGGGACAAATCGACCAGCGTTATGGGCGCAATATCTCTGGCTCCATGCTCTAATAAAATAATGAAAAGAAAACTCTAGCCACAAAGAAGACACGAAGTTTTTCGCAAAGTTCACAATATTTCATCTTTGTGACTTTGTGCCTTCTTTGTGTTCTCGGTGGTTAGCCTCTCCAACTCTCCAACTCTCCACTTTTGAGCTTGAAAAAGATTTTTCTGGCCCAATTTTCTTGCAAATATGCCTTGAGATGCTAATTTCTAATGATGTGGAACTTGAAAAAACAATAGAAAATATTGTTTGTGATGTTCTCAATTAAAAGCTTCTATGCAAAAACTTGTATCTGCTTCTTTCTGTTTATTCACACATTGTTCCATTAAAACAATTCAGACTCTGCCCATGTTGGACAGTTTCTCCGTAATCGCTTATAAAAAGTAAAAAGTGATACATTAAACAATAAAAACCAGATAAAATATGATTAGTAAAAAACAACAGAAGATGTTTGAAAAAATTGATGGCGTCGCCGAAAGTGGTTGGACCGACTGGAAGTGGCAAATAAAACATTGTATAAAAGATTTAAAAACCTTCGAAAGCCTTCTTGGAGTCCAACTCCCCGAAGATATCAGAAAGCAATTTGAAACAATTGCTGAAAAATTCCCGATGTCGATAACCCCCTATTACCTTTCATTAATTGATACCAACAACTTGGAACACGACCCGATATTTAAGCAAAGTTTTCCAGTAATTAATGAACTATATGTTGAACAAGACGATATGTCTGATCCACTAGATGAAGATGAAGACAGTCCTGTTCCAGGGATAACGCATCGTTACCCAGATCGCGTGCTTTTCTTAGTCAGCAATACCTGTTCAATGTATTGTCGTCATTGTACTAGAAAACGCCGCGTCGGTGATCAAGACAGTATTCCGAGCCGCAAAGAGATATCAAAAGGTATTGAATATATTAAAAATCATCCACAGATTAGGGATGTACTGTTGAGTGGCGGTGATCCCTTCTTGCTTAGCACTGATTATTTAGATTGGATACTGACAGAACTCAGAAAAATCGAGCATGTCGAAATTATTAGAATCGGCACGCGCACACCTGTAGTTTTGCCATATCGAATTACTGATGGATTAGTCGAGATGCTAAAAAAACATCATCCTGTATGGATAAATACTCATTTCAATCATCCAAGGGAGTTGACGAAATCATCGCGCAGAGCGTTAAGAAAACTTGCTGATGCTGGAATACCGCTTGGAAATCAAACCGTACTTTTGGCTGGAGTCAACGATTGCCCTCGAATCATGAAAGCGTTGGTTCACAAATTGGTCGCTAACCGGGTAAGACCTTACTACCTTTATCAGTGCGATTTGGCTGAAGGCTTGAGTCATTTCAGGACTCCAGTAGGCAAAGGTATAGAGATACTAGAAAGTCTTATCGGACATACTAGTGGTTTTTGTGTGCCGACTTATGTTATCGACGCACCTGGTGGCGGTGGCAAGATTCCAGTCATGCCTAATTACCTCATTTCGTGGTCAACTAATAAAGTTATTCTGCGTAATTATGAAGGGGTAATCACCACTTACAAAGAACCAGATTCCTACGAACCGACTTTTTGTGACCGAAAGTGTGACAAATGTGACCTTGATTTACCTTTAGGCGAGATAGACGAAGTACGTTCTTGCGGAATTGAAAGTTTACTGGCCGACTATGATGAAACAATATCATTAGTTCCCGCAAATAATATTCGACATAAAAGGCGGAAATAAGATGTGCTGGAGAAAAGTAAAAAACTTCTTACCGACAATCATCTTAGGAATGTTTTTCGTTGCTATTTCAACAACTTTTGCAGCTCCAAAAGATGAATTTGTAACAGCTCTAACCGGTAAATTTCCTCCGTTCAATTACTACAATGAACAGGGGGAACTTGCCGGATTTGATGTAGACGTGTCACGCGAAATTGCCAAACGGTTGAAAAAAAATTCGCGTATAGTCGTAACCGACTGGGATGGCATTATTGCTGGTCTATTGACCAGTAAATATGATGCAGTCATCGGTTCGATGGCAGTAACCCCAGAACGAGAAAAAAATGTTAGTTTTTCAGTTCCTTATTACAAATCTGGGGCACAACTATTCACTCATCGGGATAATCCAGAGCAGGTCTACTCAATAGACGAATGTTCAGGACTGCGAATTGCTGTAGTTCTGGGTGAGTCCTATCAAGAATTCCTCGAAAAAAATTATCCGGAAATTGAAGTCGTAACGTTCAAATCTAGTGTCGAAATATTTGAGATGCTTGAACAAAAACGCATTTCTGGTTTCGTTACTGACCGTTTAGTGGGCTCCTGGCAGATTAAAAAAGCCGACCGTGCCTTTGTTCCTATCGGCGGCATGCTTTATTCTGAAAACATCGCGATTCCAGTCAGAAAAGATAGTTCAGCGTTACTTAAACAGATAAATCGTGCAGTTAACGGCATGAAAGCGGATGGCACGCTAAAAGGGATTTATCAGAAATATTTTGGACTCAACTCCAATACTGTTGTATCTGGGTCCGAAGGGATGACCTTCGCGACCATAGCCAACAAGCTTTTGCGAGGTTTTGGAGTTACGCTATTGGTTGCGTTTCTGGCTATTGCACTTGGTTTTTTAATGGCAGTACCGACTGGTATTTTATTAGTAAACGACAAAGGGTTATGGTTTATACCGAGTAAAATAACCCGCATGTTTGTTGATTTTATCAGGGGTACGCCGGTACTAATTCAGTTGTTGTTTGTGTGGTTGGGGCTTGGTTTTAAAGCTTTTCCCGCGGCAGTCAGCACGCTAGGAGTTTGTGCGATGTGTTATATGGCTGAAGCAGTCAGATCTGGACTAATTAGCGTTCCACCGGGCCAAGCATTAGCGGCGCGCGCATTGGGTTTATCGGCAATGGATCGCTTCAGATTTGTTATTTGGCCACAAGCATTCCGCATTGCCCTACCCTCGCTAATGAACAGCGTGGTAGCGTTAATAAAAGATACTGCTTTGATCTCAGTTATCTCAATTCCAGAACTAATTCGGGAAGCTCAATCGATAATAAGCGTGACTTTCGATCCTCAAAAATATTATCTGATTGCAGCGTTAATGTTTTTCGCTGTCACCTTCCCACTAATGAAAATTTCTGGACAAATAGAAAAAGCTATTCAAGCAAAAGGGTTTAAAGATGATTAAAATTAAAAACCTCTCTTACACTTATGGTGATGGAAAACAAGCACTTAAAGGGATAAATATTAGTTTCCCAGTTGAACATATATTCGCAATAATGGGGTTTTCCGGTTCTGGCAAAACAACATTATTAAACTGTATGTCTAGGTTTCTAAAACCGCAAGAAGGCACGATTTACTGGGAAGATAGTGATATTTTCGAGATGGATGAAAAGACGTTCAGAGCGACCTTTGGCGTAGTTTTCCAATCTCTCAATCTATTTCCACACATGACCGTACTAGAAAACATGACGCTAGCGCCTGCTCGTTTGCAAGGATTATCAGCGCGCAAAGCTAAGGCAGCCGCAATTGAGATGCTCGAACGCTTGGGCATATTGGAATTGGCGAATCATTATCCCGCGCAAGTCAGCGGCGGACAAGCACAGCGCGTGGCTATTGCCCGTGGATTGATGTTAAAGCCCCGACTGATGCTACTGGACGAACCAACTAGCGCGCTTGATGTTCGCACTACTGAGGATTTCTCGCAGTGGATCCGTGAACTCAAATCAGATACCAACTTTATTATCGTCACTCATGATCTCGGTTTCGCAAAAACTGCGGCCACTAGAGGTATTTTTATGAGTGAGGGCGAAATAATCGATTCAGGCAATATCAATGATGTTTTGTCTCACATAAAAGGAAGATAACTTTTTTATGGAACAAAAAAATTCTGACCAGATGGAAGTGTTAGATTGTGGAGCTTTGATTCAGCACGGGCCTTTCAATGACCGAATATATTTAATGAAAACGGCTGAAAAAAGTTCCACAGAACTACCGAAACAGTTGATTGCCCAAGCTAAAAAGTATGGTTACAGCAAGATCTTCGCCAAAGTCCCTAAAGCTGATGCGGATGATTTTATCAAGTTAGGATTTCAGATTGAAGCTTCAATTCCAAAGTTTTACAACGGAACTGATACCGCGCTGTTTTTGGCTTATTATCTTGATGAAAAACGTTCTTACGAACCCGACCTCAAACTCTATGAAAATAATATGGCGTTGGCAGTGAATCGGGGCGAAACCCCTATTCCTGATTTAGATAGCAGCAAATTTAAACTCCGCGAATGCGATAACAATGATGTCAAACCGATGGCTGAAATATATAAAACTGTTTTCTTGTCTTATCCATTTCCAATTCACTCTGCCGATTATCTGCTCGAAACCATGCGTAGTCATGTCGATTATTTTTGTATTGAAACCGATGGCGAGATCGTAGCGCTGGCTTCTGCAGAAAAAGATGATCAGAGCTCAAGTTGGGAAATGACTGATTTCGCCACGCTGCCAAAATGGCGCGGCAATGGACTTAGCGTTCAACTGCTAGAACTGATGGGACACGAAGCCAAACGTCGCGGCGTTAAAACCGTTTACACCATTGCGCGCGCCGCTTCACCAGGAATGAATATCACTTTTGCGAAAATGGGTTATCATTTTGGTGGTAGGCTAAAGAACAACACCAACATTTCCGGTAAAATAGAAAGCATGAATATCTGGTACAAACACCCCACCAAATCCTAATTACTATCGCTTCAATCTATTCATTACAATAATATAAATCGAGTATTAACTTCACGCGCGCATTATGCGCGCGCGAAGTTTAGCAACACTTTCTTATTTTAAAATAATATTTATTTTGAAATAATTTTGCAAAACATTGCAAATTGTTTCATTAATGCTAAATTAATAGAATTCAAAAATAATATTATTGAGGTTTTGATGTCTAGTTGCAAACGTAAATTATTGTTTACAGAACGCGAAAAATTGATTCTTCAGGCGCTCGGCGATGGAGTTCGTACAATAACCGAACTCAGCGATGCTATGAACGTCTCCGAAGCAACTGTTCGCCGCGACCTCTTGGCGTTAGAAAAACGTGGCAAAGCGCGACGCGTCCATGGCGGTGCGGAGCAGATCAGATTTCCTCGCATTGAACCATTATTTAATGAAAAAACCGCACTTCACGCCACGGCTAAAAAACAGATTGCCGAACATGCGTTAGAGTTCATTGAAGACAATGATACAATTTATCTCGATGGTGGCAGTACGGTGCAGCGTCTCGCTGCGTTGTTGAACACGAAACGCAACTTAACAGTGGTCACTAATTCGATGACTGCGGCGGCTGAATTGACAGAAAGTCCACATCGGTTAATTTTGATTGGCGGCGAATTCCGTGCGCTTAGTCAAACTTTGATTGGGCCAATGACCGCTGGAATATTGAACCAACTCAATATCAATAAAGCGTTTCTCGGCACTATCGGTTTTACTGTGGAGCAAGGGATCTCCACTACTGACCCAAACGAAGCATTCACCAAAGAGTTGGTAATGAAACGTTCAAAACAAGTGTTCGTCCTCGTTGACAGTAGCAAAATTGGCAATGCGTCGTTTTGTGTCAGCGGAGATATTAGTTGTATTAATAACCTGATCACCGATTCTGGAATCTCGGAAACGGCGGCTCGGCAATTAAAGAAAAAAAGTATTAAAGTGATTTTTTAACCAAAAAACCAAAGGAACAGAAAATGGCACCTTATCTAGCTGACGGAGTACCAAACTTCAAAAAACAAACTATCAAATTGAAAAGTATTCCTGCTTATCAATATGACGAAAAACTCAAAGACGCTTATAAAGCGAAAAAGATTACTAAAGCGGAAGCTTTGGAAATTTATGAATCGATGATGGTGATTCGTGAATTTGAAGAGATGATTTTAAAATGCCGAACTGGCGCTTATGAAGTTATCAGTGACTACGACTATCGTGGCCCGACTCACCTTTCAATTGGGCAGGAAGCAACTGCTTCTGGAGCATGTTCAATGCTCGCAATTGACGATTTGATCACCTCAACCCACCGTGGTCACGGCGATTCTATCGCAAAAGGTTTTCACGCAATTCGGCGCATGGATGAAGACCAACTTAAAGGACGTTGTCCTGAATTTTCAAACCTTAAAGGCGCTGAACTACAAGAAGCAGTGATGGAAGATCACGTTTATCGTACGATTGCCGAACTGTTCGGTAAAGAAGCGGGTTACGGCAAAGGCCGTGGCGGCGGTATGCATATTGCTGACTTCCGCGTTGGTCACCTCGGCGCCAACGCTATCGTTGGCGGTGGAGTTCCAATCGCCACAGGCGCAGCAATGGCGTGCCGAATCGATCCTAAAATGCAGGATCAGGTAGTGCTGACTTTTGCTGGTGATGGCGCATATTCCAACGGTGTTGTTCTTGAATCCTTGAACTGGGCTTCACAGGATCAATTCAATGGCCCAATAGCACAAACTAAAAAAGGTTTGCCGCTGATTTTTGCGATTATCAACAACCATTATGGTATGACCGGACGTGCAGACGGCGAAGTCAACGGGGTTGATTTCTTAGCGCGTCGTGGTGCTGGTTTTGATAATGACAACATGCATGCGGAAGTTGTTAACGGCATGGATATCATGGCAGTTCGTGATGCAATCGCTCGCGCTCGTGCTATTATCGCTAAGGGCGACGGTCCAGTATTGCTTGAATTTGATTCTTATCGCTATTACGGACACTCATTGTCCGACCCGCGTAACGAATATCGTACTAAAGAAGAGGAAGCGCGTTGGAAAGCAATTGATCCGGTCGAGAGTTTCCGCAAGGATATGATTGATGCTGGTATTGCTAAAAACGCTGAACTGGATGCTATCGACAAAAAGGTCGTTGACCGTAACGCCAGAGCCGCGCGTCGCGCCGCTGATTCCCCAGATCCAGTTCCAGAAGATGTAATCAAATATATGTATACTGATGGTACTTCGGAAATTGTTCCAGAAGCCTATCAGACAGCAAAAATATCTGGTGAGCTCGTCGTCAAACGCGACTCTAACGGCTTATTAAATTATCGTGACGCCATTAAAGAAGGTCTCATTGAAGAGATGAAACGTGACGGACGCGTAGTTTTCTTCGGCGAAGACGTGGCTGAATATGGTGGCGCTTTCAAGTTATCGAAAAGCATGCTGGAAGCCTTTGGTCGTGATCGTGTCTTCAATACCCCGATTTCCGAAGCTTGTATCTGCGGAACTGGTGTTGGTATGGCGATGAACGGTTACCGTCCAGTCGTTGAACTGATGTATATGGACTTCGCGCTGATGGCATCCGATCAGATCTCTAACCAGGCTGCAAAATGGCATTACATGACTGGCGCTTCAACTGAAGTTCCATTAGTGGTGCGTTGTTCAGTCGGTGGTGGGAAAGGTTACGGCGGACAGCATTCGCAGTCGCTAGAATCAATCTTCGCCCATATTCCTGGACTCCACGTTGCATATCCTTCCAATCCCTACGACGCCAAAGGATTGATTAAAAGCGCAATCCGCGACAACAATCCCGTGATGTTTGTTGAAGGACAACTCCTTTACAACGTTAAAAGTGAAGTCCCAGAAGAGGAATACCTGATCCCATTTGGCGAAGCGAATATTGTTCGCGAAGGCAAAGATGTTACGATCGTAGTTTGGGGCCCAGCGGTCAGTGATGCGCTTAAGGCGGCTGAACTATTGTCTGCGGAAGGTATTGAAGCTGAGGTTATTGACCCACGTACTTTAGTCCCATTCGACTGGGAAACGGTTTTCGCATCAGTTCGCAAAACCGGACGTTGTGTCGCTATTAGCCAATGCGTAGATATCGGCAGTTTCACGGGTGAAATAGTATCTCGAATCATGGCTGAATGCTTTGATGATCTTGATGCACCAGTGTTGAAAGTTGGCGCTAAAAACGGTATCGCACCGCAGGCACACACACTTGAAGAAGCGTTTTTGCCGAGTGTCCAAGAGATGGTCAACGCCGTAAAGAAACTGTTTTGAGTGTCTGAGGAGATAAATTAATGGCAACAAAAATTCCAATTCCGAAGCTTGGTCAATCCGAAGAAACGGTGATCATCGCTTCATGGCAGGTCAAAGAGGGTGCGCAGATTAAAAAAGGCGACATTCTATTTGAAGTTGAAACCGATAAAGCGGTTCTTGAAGTCGAGTCGCAATTTGAGGGCACAATCCTGAAGATTGTGACTCCGGCTGGCATAGAAGTTCCAGTCATGACGACGGCAGCAATAATCGGCGAACCTGGCGAAAAAATTCCAGCAGAGATGCTGGCTGCGCCAGCACCAGCCCCAAAAGCTGAACCAGTCCCGGCTGTGGTTCCGACCCCAACAGCCGCTCCAGCGAAGAAAGATATCGCTAAACCGGCAACAACAACTCCGGCACCAGCCGCAGTTCAGGCAGCCCCAGCGCCAGTCGCAAAAACTGCGCCAGCGGCTCCTGCTCGTAAGATTGTAAGCCCACGCGCTCGCAAATTCGCCGCTGATTATCTGATCAGCCTGAATAAGGTTAATGGTACCGGTGGTGGCGTTGGTCGGGTAACTGAACAAGATGTTAAAAACTATCTGGAAAGTTCCGGATATTATAACCAAAAAATCACCCCAGTCGCGCTTGAAATGGCGAAAAAAGAACAGCTCGAAATGCTGGCGATTGAGGGTACTGGCGATAACGGTAGAATTACCATGCAGGACGTAAAAGACGCCGCATCGGAAAAACCGCAGGAAATGAATACCATGCGCAAAATTATTGCGCAACGTCTTCAGCAGTCCAAACAGACTATTCCGCATTTTTACGCCACAGTTGCGATCGATATGGGCGCAATCATGGATAAACGTAAACAGTTGAAAGAGGATGACGTTAATCTCAGTGTCAACGCCTTTATTGTCAAAGCTGCGGCATTGGCTTTGAAGGATTTCCCGATGGTCAACTCGATTATCAACGGTACTGCTATTGTTAAGCGTTCCAAAATCAACGTCGGCGTGGCGGTCAGCGTGCCAAACGGTTTACTGGTTCCAGTAATTCGCAATACCGATCGTAAAGGCCTGGATGAAATCCAAGCAGAAACGGCCGAATACGCAGAAAAAGCACGTTCTGGTAAAATATCACCAGACCAGCTCAAAGGCGGCACTTTTACTATTTCCAATATGGGAATGATGAATCTTGAAAACTTCATCGCCATTGTGAACCCTGGTGAAAGCGCAATCCTGGCGGTATCGTCAGCCACGCCAACTCCGGTAGTGCGCGATGGCGAAATTGTTGTGCGTAGCATTATGAAAATCACGCTGAGCTGCGATCACCGCGTAATTGACGGTGCGCTCGGAGCGGAATTCGTTAATGCCGTGAAGAACAAACTAGAAGATGCCGCTCTCTGGGACGGCTTGATCTGAACCTAAAAAAAGTCCGGCAAATGCCGGACTTTTTTATTTATTTTGCTTAAAGGAAAAAATTGATGGAAAAAATTAGAATTAATCTTTTGGCTGGTGACGGCGTCGGTGTTGATGTTATTCACGAAGGCAGAAGAGTATTAGAAGCGTTGGCAGAAAAGCACGGTGGCATTAAGTTTGATTTCAATGCTTTGCCATGGGGATGCGAATATTATCTTGAACACGGCTGTATGTTGCCGAAAGATGGTTTAACCATTCTCAGAGATTGTGACGCTATTTTGTTGGGAGCAGTTGGTGCGCCGGGCGTCCCTGACCATGTTTCCGCACAACAATTGTTGTTTCCAATCCGAAAATCATTTGATCAATATGTGAATATGCGCCCAATTAAGCTTCTACCTGGCTTGGACGCGCCGATTAAAAATGACAAAATTGATTTTATGGTCATTCGTGAAAACTCTGAAGGGGAATACTGCGGCAAAGGAGAATTTTCCGGTGTTGGAACTGCGGAAGAAACTGCCATTCAGCACGCCATTTTCACCCGTAAAGGTACCGAACGGATTATTCGGTACGCGTTCGACTACGCACAAAAACATGGGAAAAACAAGGTTTTGAGTGCAACAAAGTCTAATGCACTTAATTATTCTATGGTTTTCTGGGATAAAGTGTTTAATGAAATAAAAGCCAACTATCCGACAATGGAAGCGACTCAAATGCACGTTGACGCTTTAGCTGGATATTTCATTATCCATCCGGATCGGCTACAAGTAGTCGTCGCGGGTAATCTGTTTGGT